>JBFJMM010000054.1:0-11664 GCA_041633885.1 Porticoccaceae bacterium | reverse complement strand
TCTACTCGCTCCCGAAGGAACTTTCGCGCTCGACTTGCATGTGTTAGGCCTGCCGCCAGCGTTCAATCTGAGCCATGATCAAACTCTTCAGTTTAAATCTTTTACCTCTGTCGACTACATAACTGACAAGAGGTGGCGGTTTCGCAGTTACCCGCTCTACCACCAAAAACTCGGCTCAAATACTTTGGCTTACCAATAAATATTTCTATGATGAGTTACTTGCATTTGATGATTCGTTGTCACCTGAATCATTTCAGCAAGCACCCACACGCTTTGCCTGATCAATTTTTAAAGAACGGTGCTCGATATGAGCGGGCTGCGTATTCTACTCATCACAGCCTGTTAGTCAACCATTTTCGACATCCTGGAACAAAGAAAACCTGTCGCTGGTAACCCGCCTGAAGCCCGAGAGCTGTTCAGCGAGGCGCGCATTCTAGCGCCTCCAGTTTCGCTGTCAACAGACTTTCACATTTTTGTTGCAGGTTTTACCGGTATTCGATCGAATAGCGCCAGATTAACTTAGTTCCAGCGCAGCAAATGGAAAATTTTCTTGCCGCGGCGCAGGATGTGAAAACGCCCGTGGTAGGCGTCTGCGACACTCAACATCAGTCCTTCATCGGCGATTTTGTGGCCGTTGACACTGATCGCACCTTCGCGGATAAATTTGCGCGCCTGACCGAGAGTCACCTCCCCGCGGGGGGTAAGGGCAAGACCGGTGTCCACCAGTATCTCGGCAAGCGCTTTGCCCGGCGCCGCGATGGGGGTACACGGCATACCGTCGAGGGCCAGCTGCTCCATGTCCGCTTCGGTGAGGTCGGCCAGGGCCCCGGAGAACAGCGCCTGGGATATGCGTCGCGCCGCGGCCAGACCGTCCGCGCCGTGCACCAGCGTGGTTACCTCGCTGGCCAGAACCTCCTGGGCGGATTTGCGGCCAGTGGTACGGGCGTCGGCCTCTTCGATGGCCGCAATCTCGTCCAGCCCCAGAAACGTAAAGTAGCGCAAAAACCGGTAGACGTCGTCATCTGCGGTGTTGACCCAGAACTGGTAGAACCCGTAGGGAGACGTTTTTGCCGGGTCCAGCCAGATGGTGCCACTTTCCGTCTTGCCAAATTTGGCGCCGTCCGCCTTGGTCACCAGGGGCAGCGTGAGTCCATAGACGTGGGTATGGTGGAGTCGACGGGTGAGGTCGATACCACCGGTAATGTTACCCCACTGATCCGAGCCGCCGATTTGCAGGGTGCAGCCGTAGCGGCGATGCAGTTCGGCAAAATCATAGGACTGCAGCAACATATAGCTGAATTCCGTGAAAGAGATGCCCTCGCCTTCGCGCTCGATACGCTGTTTCACCGACTCCTTGTTGATCATCGCATTGACCGAAAAGTGCTTGCCCACGTCCCTTAGAAAATCGAGGGCGGCCATGCCCTGCATCCAGTCCAGGTTGTTGACCACGACAGCGGCATTTTCGCCATCGAAATCGATAAATCGCGATATCTGGCGCCGCAGCCGATCCGCCCAACCTGCGACCACCTCGGGCGTGTTGAGCTGGCGTTCTTCCGCCTTGTGACTGGGGTCGCCAATCAAGCCGGTAGCGCCGCCCACCAGAGCAATCGGCCGGTGCCCGGCCAACTGAAAGCGCCGCAGGGCAAGCAGCGGCACCAGACTGCCAATGTGTAAACTGTCGGCCGTCGGGTCAAAGCCGCAGTACAGCAGGCGCGCCTGATTGAGGTGGGTAGACAGGTCGTCCCGCGCCGCTATCTGGGCGATGATGCCCCGACCATGCAATTCGGCGATCAAATTGGCTCCCGGCATGACCGCTATTCCCGGCTTGACCATGGTTGGTGTAGACTCCGCAGCGTGAGAAAAAGACGGCAAACCTTACATGATCCAGTTGCAAAAACAAATGTCTATCGGTTCAAATTAAGTCAATAAAAAGTATGGGGCTTTAATTTTTTTTGTTATAAACTCGTTGCTTATAAACCTTAATTCCGGCCACTTCGAGATACCAAGCATGCAGTCAGGGAAAAACGGAGACAATTTCTGGTCGCGTCTGTTCGCGTTGTCGCTACCTCGGGCCCACTTGCTGGCCGCCGCTGCCGTCGCCGCGACATTGATTGCCTCCCTCTCCCTGCTGCCCTCCGAGCACGTCGAAGCGAAGCGCTTTTCCTCCGCGGTAACGTTGTTTTTTCAGGCACCCCTCGAACCTACGGCAAACTCCCCCGACCCTGGGAACGTCTCGCCAGATACCGCCGAAGCGACGATCGGCACCCATCGCGACAACGCCACCGCGCCTGCCGGCACCACGGCCAGTGCAAAAGCCGGTGTCGCGGAAGCCCCGGTGGCGGAAAACCTGTGGCGGGAGGAGCGCGTGCAATCAGGGGATAATCTGACCACGGTGTTCAAGCGTCTGTCTCTTGACGCCCGGGACGTCTATGCCGTCGCTAACGCGGAGAGTGAATCCCAGCCCCTGCGCAAATTGCGCCCCGGCGAAACCGTTGCCATTCAAACCGACGAAGGTGGCCAGCTGGCGAGGGTACGCTATATCCGCTCGCAGCTGGAATCCTATCTGTACGAGCGGGAGCACGCGGGCTTCACGGGTGAAAAACAGCTGCGCGAGCCAGACATTATTTCCAGCTTTATGCAGGCGCGCATAGATAACTCACTGTTCCTTGATGGCGTGCGTGCCGGACTGGAGCAGACTACTATTATGGATCTGGCCAACATCTTCGGCTGGGATATTGATTTCGCGTTGGATATACGTCGTGGCGACAGTTTCCAGGTGCTTTACGAGGAACTGTTACTGGATGGCGAAAAGATCGGAACGGGGAATATACTCGCCGCCGAATTTACCAACCAAGGCCGTACCTACCGGGCTGTGCGCTTTGTCGACAAGAACGGCGACGCCGACTATTTTGCCCCCGACGGAAAACCCATGCGCAAGGCGTTTTTACGTGCGCCCCTCGACTTTACCCGCGTCAGCTCAAACTTCGATCTGCGCCGCAGACATCCAATCCACAAGATGATCAAGGCGCACCGGGGGGTCGATTACGCGGCGCCGCGGGGCACGCCGGTCTATGCGGCTGGCGAAGGCAAGGTGATTGCGTCAGGTTACAGCCGCGCCAACGGGAATTACGTGTTTATTCAACACGGGCAAACCTACACCACCAAATATCTGCACCTGGATAAACGCCTGGTGCGCTGGGGCCAAACCGTCAAGCAACGCAAGGTGATCGGCACGGTGGGTTCCACCGGCTACGCCACCGGGCCCCACCTGCACTACGAGTTTCTGGTCAACGGTGTACACCACAATCCGCGGACCGTGGCGCTGCCCCAGGCGGAACCGATTCCGTCCACCTTGCGCGCCCAGTTCCTGGCACAGACCACGCCGCTGCTCAACCAGCTCAGCAACTACAGCGCCACCCAGTTGGCTTCAGCCGCCGGCAGCCAATAACCCATCATGCCTGGGCGCACGGAGTGCGAACTGTTCATCGGGTTAATGTCGGGTACCAGCCTCGACGGCATCGATGCGGTGCTGGCTGATTTTAGCGCCCCGCACCCCCTCATTCTCGCCTGCCATACCGCATCGTTTCCACAACAGCTTGAACAGGATATTCGCAGCCTGTGTCAGCCCGGCGACGATCATCTGGATAAACTGGGGGCAGCGGATCAACGTCTGGGGGAACTCTTTGCCGAGGCGGCGTTGGCTCTGTTAGCGCAAACCAATTTGAACCCGGACGACGTTGCCGCCATAGGCTGTCACGGACAGACGGTGCGCCACCGCCCCACGGCCACCGTCGCCGGGGTGCCGTTTACGCTGCAAATTGGCGACCCGAATCTGATTGCGGCGCGTACCGGAATAACGACAGTAGCGGATTTTCGACGGCGCGACATGGCGTTAGGGGGTCAGGGCGCACCGCTGGTTCCCGCGTTCCATCGGGCGGTTTTTCAACACGCCACTGTGCAGCGCGCAGTGGTCAATATTGGTGGCATGGCAAATATCACTTTTTTACCCGCAACCTCACTACCCGTCCAGGGGTTCGATACCGGACCAGGCAATGTGTTACTCGACGCCTGGAGTCAGCGCCACCTGGGCACCGGTTTTGACGCGGGGGGCCGCTGGGCGGCGGGCGCGCAAGCGCATGATGCCCTGTTGGCCCAATTGCGATCCCATCCCTTTTTCGCCATGGCCCCACCGAAAAGTACGGGGCGGGAAGAATTTAACGCCGCCTGGCTGGATGCACAACTGACCAGGCACGGCGCGCAACTTGCCCCCCAGCAAGTGCAGGCGACATTGCTCACACTCACCGCACAGAGCATTGCCGATGGCATCGCACAACTGCCGGTGCGACCCGATGAAATATTTATTTGCGGGGGTGGTGCCCTCAACGACGCACTAATGGCCGAGCTGCAACAGCTGTTGCGCCCGATTCCCGTGGCCAGCACCGCCGCCATCGGCCTCGATCCGCAGTGGGTCGAGGCGCTGGCGTTCGCCTGGCTGGCCCGGCAAACTCTCCGCGGGCTGCCGGGAAATCTTCCCTCGGTGACCGGTGCGCGGGGGGCAACCCTGCTGGGCGCCATTTTTCCGGTATAGACCAATCCCCCATCAATGCGCCCGCGACCGCGCCCCTTAAAAATACACGTAGCCTTCGCTGTTTGTAAGGCGCTCTATTTCCGCGGGTCCAAACGGCACCGTGCCGACGAATGGATAAAGGTTGTTCTCATTCAGTCCAAGATGTTTGATGCGGGTTTTACACACCCTGATGGCCACCACGCCGAAAGCAGACAAGCGCGCCGCCAGATCCACAACCGGTTTGTAGCGGGAGTAATTCTCGCGGAAAAAGATGCCTACCTCGGATCCGTGTAACACCAGCACCAGCGGCGGTAAGCGGGTGTCGAGGCCGGTGGCCAGGTAATAGCTCTCGGCGCGGAGTAATGCTGCTTCAACCTGGGCGGGATCGTCGAGACCGATGCGCGCCACATAACCCGGCGCAGGCGGCAACGGCGGAACGGATTCAAAATCCGGGCTGGTTTTGTTGTAGGGAGCGAGTCCTGTGCTGCCGCCAGGCGCTGTGTCGCCAGCCACAGCGACCGGCAAAAAGCTGCTCGCGGCCAGTAGCAAACTCAAAGCCAAACGCCCACAGACTGCGGGCGCGGAGGTATCACTTAGACGGAAAACGAGGCGCCACATCCGCAGGTCGACACTGCGTTGGGGTTGCGTACCACAAACCGGGAGCCTTCCAGCCCCTCGACGTAGTCCACCTCCCCGCCGACGAGATACTGAAAACTCAGGGCGTCCACCAGTACCGTCACACCGTCCTGCTCGACACAGGTATCGTCTTCCGCCACAGCCTCGTCAAAGGAGAAGCCGTACTGAAATCCGGAACAGCCACCACCCGAAACAAACACCCGCAATTTGAGATCGGGGTTTCCTTCCTCGGCGACCAGCTTCGATACCTTGGCGACCGCGCTACGGGTCACACTCAGCAAGGTCGGATTAAATGTTTCAGCACCCGTCATTTTCGCTCCAGCTCCACCGGTTTCACGTGGCTATCTTACTCTCTTGCGGTTGCACATACGTCTTAATATGGGGGCGGCTCGAACGGTTACCAACCCCGTAGCTGTTCATCCGCCGGATTCAGCCACCACGGCCTGGTTCGCCGTGCCCTTCCTCCGCCCCACTACCGGCAATAATACCGCGACCTTCGGTGGGGGAGGCACTGACACTACCCTGGCGCACAAAGTTGCCATTAACCTGTGCACCCTTTTCGATTTCCAGTAACGTGTAATGGATGTTGCCTTCGACCACCGACCTGGCGGTCAGTTCGATATGCTTGTCGGCGTGTATGTCGCCCTCCACGGTGCCGCTTACCACCACCGTTGGCACCCGCAACTCCCCGCGCACCAGTCCTGCGTCGAGCACCCGAACACGGGCCTCGGTGCCCGTCTCGGCGAGGATGTTGCCGGTTACCTGTCCTTCTATTTCCAGGCAGCCCTCAAACTGCACGTCGCCAACAATATGGGTGCCGCGTGCGACCAGGGTCGTCGCACCAGAGGAGGTCATTTTTAATTTCTTGCGCATGCTCGTGTTCCTTTACACCAGTTCGGTTATTACCCCAAAGCTCGCTATGCTGTGCCCGCGGTCACTCCACCACCTCTTTCCAGAGAAATTTCTGCGTGGTGCGAACGCCATTATCGCCCACCTTAGCGACCGAAATTTTCAGTTGCAGCGGCTCAAAGCCAGCGGGCAGATGCAGCTTTCCCTCTATCATTCGAAAATACTTAAACGGCACCAGCAACGGGTCATTGTCCTGCATTGGATCCAGTTGCGCGAGGGTGTATGCAGTTTCTGCACCGCCCAGTTTGCCGCTGACTTCCATGTCGACCTGTACTTTGATGTTTTTTATCAATGTCGCCTTTTGCTTGACCACCAGACGATAACTTAGCGTCGATGGATCGTCGGTGGTGGCGATCCGTAAGCTGTCGATATGTAAGCCGGTTTGCTGGCTGTTGTCGCGCAACAGGTTGCGATACAGGTCCAGCTCTTCCGTCTGTTTGGCCAGTATAGCCTGCAGGCCAACGACACTCTGGCGAACCTCCTCCAGGGACTCCCGGTCAATCTGCCGCGCCACCGCATTGTTGGCCACTTCCTGCTCCAGCTCCCTGACACGGGCCCGGGCCTTATTGTGAGCCACCGTCACCTGGCGGTTTTCGATCATCTGGCTGGCAAAATAGTCGCTGCCCACCAGGAAACCTGCGAGAAAACTGAGGGCCGCCAACAACAGACCACCACCCACCAACGCTGGCAATAACCAGGGGCGATTGAGTCGCACCACCAACTGTTCAAAACCGGCGGCCACAAAATCGTCCTACGGGAGCAGTGGTGGGGCCTGTAGCCCACTGGTTTCCGACAACCCAAACATAATGTTCAGATTTTGCACCGCCTGTCCCGAGGCACCCTTCACCAGGTTGTCGATAACCGACATGACCACCACTTTATTGCCCGCCTGGGGCCGCACGACGCTCAGGCGGCACATATTGGAACCGCGCACGCTGCGCGTCTGGGGGTGCGCGCCGGCGGGCAGCACATCGACAAACGGTTCGGACCGGTAACGGTTTTCGTAGAGGCCCTGCAAATCCACACCGATATCGAACAGGGTCGCGTACAGCGTCGCATGGATACCGCGAATAATCGGCAGCAGGTGCGGCACAAAGGTCAGTCCTACCGCGCCACCGGCCAGATCCGCAAGACCTTGCCTGATTTCCGGCAGGTGGCGGTGACCCGCCGCACCATAGGCTTTAAAACTGTCGCTGACTTCGGCCAACAGATTGTCGATACTGGCCTGACGCCCGGCGCCGCTCACGCCGGAAGCGGCGTTGGCGACCAGATCGGCATTGTCGACCAGGCCTTTTTCAAGCAGTGGCAAAAACCCCAGCAAAACACTGGTCGGATAGCATCCAGGACAAGCTACCAATTGCGCGCTGCGAATGTGTTCGCGATTAAGTTCCGGCAACCCATACACCGCCTGGGGAAGTAGTTCGGGACTGCCGTGGGGCTGCCGATACCAGCGCTCCCACAGCGCGGCGTCGCGGATGCGAAAATCTGCCGATAGATCGATAACCCTGGCACCGCTTTCCAGAATCGCCGGGGCCATGGCCTGTGCCACACCGTGGGGCGTGGCAAAGAATACCGCATCGCAGGCCCCCAAACTCGCTGGGTCGGGGCTGCAGAATGCCAGATCCAGGTGACCGCGCAGGTTGGGAAACAAGTCGTCGACGCGCACGCCGTCTTCACCCCGGGAGGTGATCTGGGCAATTTCAACCTGCGGATGATTTACCAGTAGTCGCAGCAGCTCGGCACCGGTGTACCCGGTTCCGCCCACGATTCCAACTTTAATCACGCCAATCTTCCCGTCCGCTATCATGACTTTCAATGAGAGGCTTATAATACCCCAATAAATACCCGGTTACCTGCCACAATCCGCAATTACGCGTCGGCTGCAACAGGACTCCGAGAGCGACCTGAAGGAACCCGCCCATGTTTCGAGAGTGGCTAGAAGTTCTGCATATCGTCAGCGTCGTGTGCTGGTTCGCCGCGCTGTTTTATCTACCGCGCCTCTTTGTGTACCACGCCGCGGCGCAGGACCAGATCGGCATTGAGCGCTTTAAAATCATGGAGCGTAAACTGTTTCGCGGCATTGCCACCCCAGCGATGGTCGCCAGCCTCGGCTTTGGCGGCGCGCTGTTCAGTTACGCCCCCGACTATTTCCTGGCCGCGAGCTGGTTTTTCGCCAAACTCGCCATGGTGGCGCTTCTGCTTGCCTACCATTTTTTATGCGGCGTTTATCTGCGCCGGTTTCGCGATAATCGCAACACACGCAGCCACGTTTTTTTCCGCTGGTTCAATGAAGTGCCCGTGGCGCTGCTGATCGCCATCGTTGCGATGGTCGTGATCCGTCCGTTTTGACTGTATGAACGCCACCACCAGCGCCTCGCGCAGCAGTGCTCGCACGCTGGCCATCACCAGCGAACCAATCGGCGCAACCATGTTGCGCCTCACCGCGCCGATGACGGTGGGTATTATTTCATTGATGCTGCTGGGGTTAGTAGATGCGTATTTTGTCGGTCAACTCGGCACCTCGCAGCTGGCGGCGCTGGCGTTCACTCTGCCGGTAACCCACGGGGTAAACAGCATCGGACTCGGACTCGGCATGGGTCTGTCGGTGCTGGTGTCACGCCTCCTGGGCGAGGATAAATTCGACCGCGCGGCGCGTCTGGTAACTGACTGTCGGCTACTGGTACTGGCCACCGGCATCGCCCTGGCGGTTGGGCTGTATCTGGGCCTTACCCCGCTGTTCCTGGTGATGGGCGCTGACCCGGACACCCTACCGTATGTGCTGGACTTTATGGTGTTGTGGCTGCCAGTGCTGCCCCTGTTATTGTTGACCCTCACTGGCAACACCATTCTGCGGGCGGCGGGCAGCCCCACCAAATCGGCCATTTGCCTGGCGGTGGTGGCCGTCCTCAATGGGGTGCTGGACCCCCTGTTGATCTTCGGATTCGGTCCCTTTCCAGGCATGGGTATCGCCGGCGCGTCCCTGGCAACCGTCATTGCATGGATGATCACTTACGGGCTCTCCGATTACATGCTCAGCGCCCAGGAAGGATTAATCCTGCGGGGTAAGTCTCGCTGGTCGCACACCGTCGCCAACTGGAAGGCCGTGTTGACCATCGGCATACCGGCAATTCTGGCTAATTTCACCACACCACTGGCCGCCGCGGTTCTCACCGCCATGGTGGCCAAATTCGGCGCCGAGGCAGTAGCCGGTTTTGGTGTCTGTACTCGCGTTGAAGCGCTCGCGCTGCTGGTGGCCTTTGCCCTGTCCTCCACGCTGCCCATGTTTATCGGTCAGAATATCGGTGCCGGCAAGTACCAGCGCGCGCAACGCGCGCTGTTCGGCAGCCTGAAGTTTACCCTCGTATTCCAGATCGGCGCCTACCTGTTGCTGGTTATTCTGGCCGACAAAATCGCCACCGCTTTCAGCGACAACCCGGCGGTTACCGAGATTATTCGCGACTATCTGTGGATTGTGCCCCTTACCTATGGCGCCCATGCGGTGGTCATTCTGGTGATGGTATCCCTGAATGTGCTGCACCGCCCGCAAACCGCCCTGCTCACCACCCTGTTGCGCCTGCTGGTGCTCAATTTGCCCCTGGCCTATATTGGCGGGCAGTGGGGCGGACCACCGGGTCTGTTTGCCGGATTTGCCCTCGGCAACCTGATCTCCGGGCTGCTCGCGTGGCGGATCATCACCCGAGTGTGGCGGGAAACCCTGAGCGCGACAGCGCCCGCGCACCCGTAAACATGTCACCTGACCCTTTTCGTACGCCGATCTCCCGGTTTACAACGGTTGCCCTTGGCCTCGCCGGTGCAGTTCGCGATAATGATCCACCCTACTTCGCCCGCCAACAGTAAAGTATCGCTAATGACTCGATCCGAACAGTTGTTTAACGCCGCGCAGCAACATATTCCCGGCGGTGTTAACTCACCGGTGCGGGCCTTTCGCGCGGTGGGCGGTACGCCGATTTTTTTTGAGCGTGGCCAGGGCGCCTATCTGTTTGACGCCGATGCTAACCGCTACATCGACTACGTACAGTCGTGGGGGCCCATGATCCTCGGGCACGGACACCCGGCCGTACTCGCTGCCATTCGCGCCCAACTGGAAAAAGGTCTCTCCTTTGGGGCACCCACCGCACTGGAAACCCGTCTCGCCGACCGTCTTTGCGAGCTGGTGCCCGGTCTCGATATGGTGCGCATGGTCAACTCCGGCACCGAGGCGACCATGAGCGCTATTCGCCTCGCGCGTGGCTTCACTGGCCGAGACCGAATCATCAAGTTTGAGGGTTGCTATCACGGTCACAGCGACTCGTTGCTGGTGAAAGCCGGGTCCGGGGCGCTAACCCTTGGGGTTCCCAGCTCACCCGGAGTGCCCTCGGTGTTGGCCGACTTGACCGTTACGCTGACCTACAATGACAGCGCTGCCGTCAAGGAAGCGTTCGCACAGTTCGGTGAGCAGGTGGCCTGCGTCATTGTCGAACCGGTGGCTGGCAATATGAGCTGTATCCCACCACAGCCGGGGTTTCTGGAGACCCTGCGCGAGGAGTGCTCCCGTTACGGCGCCCTGTTGATCGTCGACGAGGTGATGACTGGCTTTCGGGTTGGCCCTCAGGGGGCGCTCGGACGTTACGGTATTGAAGCGGACCTGATCGCCCTCGGCAAAGTGATTGGCGGCGGTATGCCGGTCGGCGCCTTCGGGGGCAAGCGCGCAGTCATGGAACAACTCGCCCCGCTGGGGCCGGTGTACCAGGCGGGCACCCTGTCGGGGAACCCGGTGGCCATGACCGCGGGACTCGCCACACTGGAAGAAGTTTCTCGGCCGGGTTTTTACCCCGCTATTTTTGAGCGCACCGAGGTGTTGGTCAACGGGCTGCGCGAATGCGCCGACAGCGCAGGCATTCCCATGGCCACCAACCATGTGGGTTCCATGTTCGGCCTGTTTTTCACATCCGAAAGGAAAGTGAGTAATTACCAACAGGTCATGGCATGCGACACGGAACGGTTCAACCGATTTTTTCACGGTATGTTGCGGGAAGGGGTGTACCTGGCCCCCGCCTGCTACGAAGCGGGGTTTATGTCCGCCGCCCACAGCGAGGACGATATCGAATATACCCTGCGCGCAGCGCAGAAAGTCTTTGGCCAGTTATAACTAAACGTCTAAAACGCCCACATCTGTCCGCACGCTGCCAGGGATCAGAACAGGCTGGCAGGCCAGGCACAAAAGGGTCTTCAATATGTTTCCTGTCCTGTATACGAACCGTCGCGTCACGGATGGCCATGGCCCCGGCCGAAGATAAGATGGTGTGCGTCTGTCGCAATCTGCGGCGGCGGGAGCTGGTGGCCACAATCGGTGCCCGGGGACTCTGCACTTTCGATCAGGTTCGCGACAGTACCGGTGCTGCCAACGCCTGTGGTTTGTGCTGGCAGCAGGTTGAGCAGCTCCTGCGGGAAATCGCCGCCGATCCAGATTCTTAACTCGCCACCCGATCCGTACCGACCGTGGTTAAGGGCCGAAGTCCCACCCTGGGCAGCGCCCTGGAGCGCCTGTGGAG
>JBFJMM010000053.1:0-11691 GCA_041633885.1 Porticoccaceae bacterium | reverse complement strand
TCGACAGGGCAGTTGGCAACGGGTAGTATCGGCGACAAAGCATCGGTGACCAGTTTGTCCTGTCCGTACGCAAGTGTTCGGGATCTGGTGGCGGATGCGACGCCGGCGGCGCAGGGGGGACCCTCTATTGCCAGACGGCTTATTGTCCTGCAAGTTCAGCGGTTGCAAACGTGGAATGATGAAAAAAGGTATCGGTCATGAATGAATTTCTGTCGTACAGCCCCCCCAGAGTCTGGCAATGGGAATCCGCGAGCGGTGGCAGATTCGCGAATATCAATCGCCCCATCGCCGGTGCCACCCACGAAAAGGATCTGCCGGTTGGAAAGCATCCCATTCAGCTCTACTCCCTGGGTACCCCCAACGGAGTGAAGGTGACAATCCTGCTGGAGGAACTGCTGGCGTTGGGGCATGGCGGCGCCGAGTACGACGCCCATTTGATCGATATTATGGAAGGCGAGCAGTTTGGCAGCGGCTTTGTGGCGGCAAACCCCAATTCCAAAATTCCGGCGATGTGGGACCACAGCGCATCGCCTCCCATCCGCCTGTTTGAGTCGGGGGCCATGCTGTTGTACCTGGCTGAAAAATTTGGTGCGTTTATACCCACCGCCCCGGCGGGCCGCGCCGAATGCCTGTCCTGGTTGTTCTGGCAAATGGGCAGCGCTCCTTATCTGGGCGACGGTTTTGGACATTTTTACGCCTACGCTCCAGACAAAATTGAATACGCCATCAACCGCTATACGATGGAGATAAAACGTCAGCTGGATGTGCTGGATCGGCATCTGGCCGACAAGCAGTATATGTGCGGTAGCGAGTATTCCATTGCCGATATGGCAATCTGGCCCTGGTACGGGGCGCTGATATCCAATGCTATCTATGAAGCGGCCGAATTTCTGGACGCGCAATCGTACACCCACGTCCATCGGTGGACGCGGGAGATCGGGTTGCGGCGGGCCGTGCAGCGCGGAAAAATGGTCAATCGCACCTGGGGGCCGCCGGAAACACAGCTACGGGAAAGACACGACGCCAGGGATTTCGAGACCATGACCGGGGATAAGATCGAAGCAGCTGAGTAAAATGGGTTGTCCTCGCTACTCTTTCTGGCTGTAAACCAGAGGCAAATTTAGATATCACTGTGTCAGGGGCGCTGCGTTAATGTGCCGGTTACGGTTATCGTCCCTTGAACTGCGGCGCGCGTTTTTCCGCGAATGCCAGCGGGCCTTCCCGGGCGTCCTCGCTCGCAATGGTGGCTTGGTAATTATCCGCTTCAATCCTGTAGGCTTCCTCCCAGGACAGACCGGAGGTGCGCAGCACGGTTTCCTTGGTGTTACGCACCGCCAGTGGGCCGTTGGCCGCGATGCGCTGCGCATACCACTGCGCGCGGGCAAACACGTCAGTCACCGGCACAACTTCGTTGACGAAACCCATCCGATGCGCATCCTGCGCGCTGATCTTGTCGCCCACCAGTAAAAACTGCATGGCCAGGCAGTACGGAATCTGCCGTGCCAGGCGCACCGCCGACCCGCCACCGGGCATAAAGCCGAGGGCAACCTCGTTAACCGCGAAGCTCGCTTGCTCTCCGGCAATGCGTATGTCAATCGCCTGTAGCAGTTCCGAACCGGCACCCAGGCAGGGGCCGTTGATGGCGGCGACTATGGGTTTGTAGATGGTCGAATTTTTAAGGGTTGCCGCGCGGCTCACCTTCTGGTCGTCGGCGAGCAGGCGAAAGTCCCACTCATCTTCCGGCTCCCGCGCTCCCGACAGTAGCGGGATCATGGTTTTTAAATCCGCGCCTGCGGTAAAGGCCTCGGTGCCTGCCCCGGTGACCAGGGCAACCCGCATGTCGTCGTCCGTATTAAAATCTTCCCAGGCATCGGCCAGTCGACAGATCATTTCCGGATTCATCGCGTTGCGACGCTCGGGGCGGTTAAAGGTGATATAGGCAATATGCTCTCGCTTCTCGTACTGTAGAACCGGTGCGGACATGGTACTCACTCCAAAGTTATAACGCGGACCCGTTTATTCTTACCACGGGACAGGTGATCCCGACGCTTCAAAAGAAGGGGTCGTTTTTAACCTCGAGGCCGAACAAAACTTTGCCCACGGGTCGATACATTTTTTGCTGCACCACAATATGCGCGCACACAACATTGATATCTCGCAGCAGTCGGTCCATGGGGCTATTTAAGCGAATCGCGGTGGAGCCGATCACGTCGTGTATCTGCAACACCACATCTCGGGCCACCCGCGACACATGCACCAGGCACAGGCGGAACAGGGCCCGTTGCTCCTTTGATATGTCGTCCCCGCGACAGGCGGTGTCCCAGATATCCCCGACGACCTCGAACACCCAGGCCCGTGCGGAACGCAGGTTCGCCTCGGCTCGGGCCACGGCTTCGTGGGCCTCGCCCTGTTCCTTAAAGAGCCGGTTAGCCGGTAGCACGCGCTTGGTTTCGCCGAGTTGATAAGCATAATCAAGGGCCGCTCGCGCGATGCCAAGTGGAATGGGGGCGTGGGAGAACAGGAACAGGGCCGGAAATTGATACAGGGGGCCATCGTGATAGGCCGAGTAACTGGAGTCGGAGACGTGGGCGGCGGGCACGAACACGTCGGTCATGGTGTAATCGTAGCTGCCGGTGCCCCGCATACCCGACACCTCCCAGCTGTCGCGCAGAATAGTCACACAGGTTTTGGGCACCATTACGGAGCACACTTCGGGCATCCCATTGGCGCGCATCTGCACCTCGCCATTGACCGTGACAAAGCAGCCTGCGGTGATCACGTCCGCATGCATGCAGCCGCTGCCGAAAGACCAGTGCCCGGTCACACGATACCCGCCTGCGACCCGCTCGGCATGGCCGCGCGGTGAATACTGTCCCGCGGGAACCACGTCGGGGGTGGGGAAAAGCTCCCGCGCCGCGACCGGGTCGATGGTCGCTGCAAGCAGGCCCCCGATCGCGGCGAAGGTGCCGACCCATCCCACCGAGCCATCAATCCGCGACAGTTCCTCGAGCACCCGAATCTGCGCCATGGGGTCGAGCTCGAGCCCGCCCATGGAGCGCGGCCAGGATGCGCGAAACAGACCGGTGGCCCGCAAGGCATCCACCAGTTCGTCTGGCAGACAGCCATCGGCTTCGATGGTGTCGGCCGCCGCGCGGATTTGCGGCCCGAGCGCCTTGATGTCATTGAGAAGGGTAGATGCCGTGCCGGGTTCCTTGGGGGAGCTACTATTTTTTGCAGTACTCATTGTTATCTTTTCTCTCCAGATAAAACGCGCTGGGAAATGCAGTTTATGTGTGGCAAAGACTACGGCACCTTGTACAGATTGACAAGTTAACAGGGTTGTCGGTACAGGGCGAATTGATAGAACGGGCCGGTCGCCACTCCATGTCCGGGGCGAATTTATTCGGGGCTACCACGGAACGGCCCTGGCTAGCTGCGGGGGGACCGCCTCCCGGGGTCAACGCAGTGACTGAGGGCGCTGATTGTTCCGGTAACGGTCGGGCGGCGAGTGGCGCGGCAAAGTGTTCGCACGGCTTCCGAGGATGGCGAGACCGGCGTCAGTGGTTGACCAGCGATCACCGGTCGCGGCACACTCGACTGACAAACGGCCCCTGGGGCCAGCGCCCCGATTTAAATCACCAATCAAAAATGTTTGCGGATTTTTTTGAAGCCGCTGCTAATTTCCTCACCGAGTATTTTGGCCGCGGCGCCTATGTCGTGGGACGCCTCGGCGGTGGCGGTGCCCAGCTCCCTGGTTTTGGCTTCAAGCTGCGACAGTTTGACTTCGAGCTTTTGCCATTCTTCCCCCGCCTCCATTTTGGCCAGATGCAATTTTACCCGTAGTTCGTCCCGTTCCTTCCTTAAATCCTTGAGCACCCTGTCCATACCTGCCTTGAGGTCGTTCATCACCTGTTCCTCTTTTGCGGATGATTAGCCCCACTGTTTTTGTGGGGGAGAGCAATCCGTTGCGGGGATTGAAATCGCGAACCCTTAACCACCGTCCACAGTTGTTAAATGCCATGCTACACCGACTCTGCAGCGGTTTTCGTTGTCGCAGATCAACTGAAGAATGCGGTGCGAGTTGAAGTGAATTGCACTATGATCGAGAAAATAGCGTGTATGGCAAGGGGATAATATGAAAGGCGTGTTCGTGATTTTAATAGGGGTATGGCTGTTGGCGGGTTGCCAGAGTTTGTCGGCCCAGGGCGGAAATGGCGGTGTGTCCGGCGGCGTGTCGACGTCCATACCTTTTTAATTCAAGGTGCGATTAACATGGGCTGGCGTGTGCGCCAGGCGGGTCAACATCATCAGGGATATGGTGCCCAGGGGCGGAATCGAACCACCGACACGAGGATTTTCAGTCCTCTGCTCTACCGACTGAGCTACCTGGGCTTTTTTGGCCAGCGCGGAAAGGCGCGTATTAAACCGTTTCGGATGGATGCCGTCAAGGATAATGGGACGCATCACTCGCTTGGTGGGACATAACCTTCGGCCTTATCGAACTCTTCGCCTGACAGAAATTTATCCCGCTGTTCACCCAGGTAGGTACGGGCCGTTAAATCCATCATATTAAGGCGTTTTTCGTTGATCAGCATGGTCTGGTGGGCCAGCCACTCCTGCCAGGCCTGGCGGGAAATATTGTCAAAAATATCCTTGCCTTTGGGTCCGGGAAAGGGTGGCGCATCGAGACCTTCCATCTCTTTTTTATACTTGCGACATATCAGGGTGCGACTCATGGTAATTTCTCGGGGGTGCTGCCGACCGTCAGGGCCGTGGGTCGACGGTTGTGGGGGTCGACAGGATAGAAAGAAGCATCCGTTGGGGCAAGTGGAAATTCGGGGATCATCGGTTACTCGATACCCGGTAGTTGTTGCAAAAGCGCTTTGACAGGCTGTGGCAGGCCCAAATTGCCCGGTCTGGAGGGCGCGACCCAGCGCGTCCGATCAGGCTCCGCGACGCGACCGCTGGCCGCGACGGACACCCGCACTGGTCGGTAGTCCAGATGGAAGTGGCTAAAGGTATGCCGCTGCTCGCGAGTGGCGTGCCAGGAGCGCACCTGATAGCCGAGTTGTCCACAGATAGCGGCAATTTGCGTTTCCGTATCGCACTCGGGGAACGTCCATAACCCGCCCCATAGCCCCTGCGCGGGTCGTTGTTGCAGTAGCACTTCGTTTGCCGCATTTTCCAGAATCAGAAATAGCGTTGTTTTGATGGGGATTTTTTTTCTGGGCTTTTTGCCGGGAAAACGTTGCGGATCACCCAGTTGACAGGCGCGGCAATCGGCGTTGAGGGGGCAGCGTGTGCATTGCGGCGCACTGCGGGTGCACAGTGTGGCGCCCAGATCCATGATGGCCTGGGTGTAGTCACCGCAGCGTAGGTGAGGGGTGTAGTTATCCGCCAGTTGCCACAGGGTTTTGGCCACATCGCTGGTGCCGGGATACCCCTCTATGGCCCCGTGCCGGGCTAATACCCGCTTGACATTGCCGTCCAGAATCGGCGCGGGCGTACCAAAGGCGATAGCACTGATTGCTCCGGCTGTGCTGCGACCGATGCCGGGCAACTGTTGCAGGGCTGCGATGTTGTCGGGGAATCTGCCCTCGTAGTCGCTGGCGATGATGCCAGCGGTTTTGTGCAGGTTGCGACAGCGTGCGTAGTAACCGAGACCGGTCCACAGGTGCAGGACTTCGTCGAGGGGCGCCGCCGCCAGCGCGACGACATCGGGAAAGGCGGCGGTAAAACGCTGAAAATAGGGAATCACGGTGGCAACCTGAGTCTGTTGCAGCATGACCTCCGACAACCAGACCCGGTACGGGGTTATCTCCTGTTGCCAGGGTAAATCCCGGCGACCGTGGCGATCAAACCAGCGCAGCAGCCGCTGTGCAAAGGAATTTGCCACTATTTTTTCTTGCCGAAAATGCCCTTCAGGAGACCTTCCAGGGCCTCGCTGGACTCCTGATCCATACCGGTTTTTTTCTGTACTTCCTCGAGAATGCGGCTGTGCAGCAGCTCCCTGACAATATCCCCGTCCGGGCGACAACTTTTGGCACCCGCGGTGGCAAAACTATCCTTGCAGCGCAGGGGAATATCCCGATCGCGAATGCGCGGGTTGTTGACGACACAACCGGTGTCGCTGGTGCGCTCGCCATGCAGACGGGAAACCGCCAGCAAGTTAAATTTTTCCTTTTGGGTGTCGATCACACCACTGCCGCGCAGACTCAGGTTGGCGACGCCGGTGGTATAGCTGTCCAGCACCAGGTCATAGCCTTTCAGGGTAAAGGCGCTGTCGATATCCTTTAACTGGGTGCCTTCTGCCCAGGTTTGGGTGGACTCGGTTTTTTCCACCAACGCTACGATTTCGCAAAAACTGCGTTCCAGGTTGACCTTGGCCAGTGCGGGTTGCGTCACATGCAGAGTGCCGCCGCCCACCAGATTGGCCCGCAACTGGTCGAGATTTTCGCCGCGGGAGCTGCCGCTCACGGACATATCGAGTAGGCCCTGAAAATCCACGTCCTGGTCGAGTGCCGCTGTCATCTGCGGTATGGAGATGCCGGTAATCTGCTTTTCAAAGCTGACGGCGGGTTGCGCGGGCGCCATGTCGATGGCCGCCTTGGCCTTAACCTCGCCGCCGAACACGCGGGAGGAAAAGTCGGTCAACGCAACTTTTTTGCCGCGTACGGTCATGGCCGTGTGCAAATCGGTCAGTTTTATTTTACCGGTGGCGAAGGATTGCCAGCGGATGTCCACATCCCCCTTGCCGCCCTTCAGCCAGGCAACCGACGCGGCCAATGGCCCGAACAGCGCGGCCACTGGCGCCTCCTTTTCCGATGTTTTTCCCGAGGCCGCGGAGTAGTCATCCACATTGATGGCATCGCCCGCCAGAGTCAGCTGCAACGAGCGCTTATCCCCCAGGCCGAACCGAGCGTTGCCGGTGATCACGGTTTTGTCCAGATCAATGCGCAGATTGTTCAGTTGCAGGCGATCGGCAGTGCCTCCGATGTCCATGGCCAACGCCACGCGCGAGAACGCATCCGAGTTGGCGGGGGCAGGTAATTCGACGCCCCAGGCGGGCAGAACCTTGCGCAGATTAAAGGGTTTGATTTGCCAGCGGCCGCTGATTTCCGGGGTGGCACCCAGCGCGCGTAACGTCAATTCTCCGCTCAGGTCGAGGGCGTCGGCGCGGGCCACGAAATCGGTGAGGTGGAGAGTATCCTTGGTGCGGTTATACAGGGCGGAAAAACTACTTTTTATAGCCGGGCGGTCGGCAGCAGACAGGGTTAAATTCGAAGTGTCGAAATTTATCAGTGTGCCGTTGTCGGCCGCGCTGATAAGAGTCTCCAGGACAATGTGCTGTGGTACGGATTCGGCCCGCTGTAGATCGAAGGTCAGGGACAGGGGAAACGGCTTGTTATCCAGATTGAAGCGTTGGCTGTGCAGGTTGACGTTTTCCATAGTCGTCAGCGGTTCGCCGGGCAGGGTAATGCGGCTATCGTTCAGCGCTACGCTGGCCACAGCCAGGTTAAAACCGCTGGGCGCGTCATTTCCTGCGGAGCTGGTCGCGCCCGCCGCGGGTGCTGCCGCCGCCGCACCGCCCTGGGCCAGATTCTGTAGCCTTATATCCGCCCCGTCCAGGGCAATGGCCTGCACCGCAATCTGGCGCCGCAGGAGCGCGAGCAAATTCAACTGCAGATCGGCGCTGCGAAACGAGGTGGTGGGGAAGCGGCCCCGCTGGTCGGCGATATGGGTTTCGCCTATCCGTATGGCGAGATTGGGAAAAACTTTCCAGGACAGATCGCCCTTGATATCGAGTTCGACATTCTGCTCGGCGGCCAGTTTGGCAAGCTGCGGTTTGTAGCTGTTGGGGTCAATTCCGAATATCACAAACGTCAGTGCGGCGACAACCAGCAATAGCACCGCAGCGAGACTGATAAGCAACCATTTAATAAATTTTTTCACAGCTGAGTCCCCTGTTACAGGCACCATTAGAACGTTAGAGCGCCGGTGAGTTCAAGGGGTGCGGCGCGCGTGGCGTTTGTGCGCCAACCATTAGCCCGTACGGGAGTGTGGCGAGGACCGGTTACGGCCCGTATAATGCCCGCTTTGCTGCACCGGCTTACAGAGCCGCTCGGATATTGGGAGAAATCATGACGACCGCAAACCGTGCGGCCACAGTCAGTCGCGATACCCTTGAAACCCAGATCACCGTAAACGTTGATCTGGATGGTACAGGGCACTCCGAATTTGCCACCGGTGTGCCGTTTCTGGAACATATGCTCGATCAGATTGCCCGCCACGGCATGGTGGATTTGACAATTACCGCCACCGGGGACACCCATATCGACGATCACCACACCGTCGAGGACATTGGTATCACGCTGGGTCAGGCGGTGAAACAGGCGCTGGGAGATCGTAAGGGAATTGCCCGCTACGGCCATGCCTATGTGCCACTGGACGAAGCGTTGTCGCGGGTGGTTATCGATTTTTCGGGGCGTCCGGGGTTGATTGCCAACGTGGAGTTTACCCGCGCGCGGGTCGGTGAGTTCGACGTGGATCTGGTGTTCGAATTTTTCCAGGGCTTTGTTAACCACGCCGGTGCGACCCTGCACATCGATAATCTGCGTGGCGACAACGCCCACCACCAGGTGGAGACCATTTTCAAGGCATTCGGTCGCGCATTGCGTATGGCGATAGCGCCGGACGCTCGCATGAGCGGTGTGACACCTTCCACCAAGGGAACGTTGTAAGCCGCATTACTTTTAAGCAGGCGGTTAGCGCGGCTCAAGACTACATTGTTTGGATTCCTATAGATGACTGCAGCACGTCAAAGCATTGCGGTGCTCGACTACGGCATGGGCAATTTGCACTCCGCTGCCAAGGCGCTGGAACATGTGGCGCCCGCAGCCCAGGTGGTGATTACCAGCGATGCCGCGGAAGTGGCGCGCGCTGACCGGGTAGTGTTTCCCGGCGTCGGTGGTATTCGCGAGTGCATGGCGGAAATTCGCAAAGCGGGTTTCGATGTGGCGGTCGCCACAGCGATCACCGAAAAACCGGTGCTCGGTATCTGCGTGGGCATGCAGGCGTTGATGAGCGCCAGTGAAGAGAATGGCGGTGTAGAGTGCCTCGGAATTCTGCCTGGCCAGGTGCGTTATTTCGGCAGGGATTTTCACGGTGCCAATGGCGAGCGTCTCAAGGTTCCCCATATGGGCTGGAACCGGGTGCAGCAAACCACGGCGCACCCGTTGTGGCAGGGAATCGAGCAGGGCGAGCGGTTTTATTTTGTCCACAGTTACTATGTTGAGGCCGCCCCCGAGATGGTCGCGGCGACCTGTGAGTACGGGTTGCGGTTTGCCGCCGCACTCAGTCGTGGCAAGTTGTTTGCGGTGCAGTTTCACCCCGAAAAAAGTCACACCGCGGGGCTGCGGTTATTGAAAAACTTTGTCAATTGGTCGGGTCAGGAGTAACGAATATCTATGCTGATTATTCCGGCAATAGACCTCAAGGATGGCCAGTGCGTGCGTTTGCGCCAGGGCCGCATGGAAGACTCCACGGTGTTTTCCGACGACCCGGTAACCGTCGCGGCGCGCTGGGTAGAGGCTGGCGCGCGGCGCCTGCACCTGGTGGATCTTAACGGTGCGTTCGCCGGCGCCCCGGTCAATGGCGCCGTGGTTGAGGCGATTGCGCGGGCGTTCCCGCAATTGCCGATTCAGATTGGCGGCGGTATACGCTCCGCCGATACGATTGAGGCGTATTTAAAAGCGGGCGTGGAGTACGTCATTATCGGCACCATGGCGGTGACCGAGCCGCAGTTTGTGAGCGCCATGTGCCGCGCTTTTCCGGGGCACGTAATTGTCGGTATCGATGCCAAAAATGGTCGGGTGGCCACGGACGGGTGGGCCGAGGTCAGTGAGGTTCAAGCCGTCGATCTGGCGCGGCGCTTTGCCGCGGACGGCGTCAGCGCGATTGTGTATACCGATATCGAGCGGGACGGCATGATGCAGGGGGTCAACGTCGACGCGACCGTGGCGATGGCTCGCGCCTCGCACATTCCTGTGATCGCCTCCGGGGGCATCACCAATATGGACGATATCCGCAATCTGCGGCAGGTCGCGGACAGCGGCATCCTCGGCGCTATTACCGGGCGCGCCATCTATGAAGGTACGCTGAATCTGGTTGAAGCGCAGACTTATTGCGATAACGTTACAACAGACAGGCTACACGGTTAAGTTCGTCCGGCGTTGTATCTATTCAAAAATTTCTTCCAGAAAATTTACCAGGCTGCGCCACGAGCGCCGGTCGGCGCTGGCGTTGTAGACCGCGCCCATATCCGGAAAGTTGGCGGCCGGGTTGGTGAACGCGTGTACGGTGTTGCCGTAGGCGTGAATCTGCCAGTCGGCACCAGCGGCGGTCAGTTCACTGGCGAGGGCGTTAACCGCTTCGACCGGGACCATGGGATCGTCGTGACCGTGCAGGCACAGGACTTTTGCCCGGATAGGCTGGCCACTGATATTATTTGGCGGTGCGAACAGACCGTGAAAGCTTGCGACGCCGCGTATATCGACACCGGTGCGCGCCAGATCGAGTACGCACAGACCGCCAAAGCAAAACCCCATGGCGGCGATTTTCGCTGAATCCACTTCCGGTTGGGCGTTCAGAATGTCGAGAGCCGCAGTAATGCGGCGCTGCAATAACCCGCGATCGTCCATAAATGGTTGCATTAGCGCCGCATTTTCTTCCGGCCCGCTACCGAGTATGCCTTTGCCATACATATCGATGGCAAAGCCCACGTAGCCAAGCTTTGCCAGCTGTGTGGCCTTGTCGCACTCAAAGTCGCTGCGTCCCTGCCAGGTGTGCGCAATGGCGATGGCAGGACGTGGCACGGAAACGCTATCGTCGTAAGTGAGATAACCTTGCAGCACAGTGTCGCCATCCCGGTACTCGATGTCGCGGTGTTGGATAGTCACGGGAACTCCCTTAAACGTATGGAGGAAAAATCAGTGTATCCTGTTCCGTCGTTGCACAAAACAGGTGGGGAGTGAATGATGTGGTATGTCGGCCACGAGGGCGCGTGGATTATTTTTCTGGCCACCATTGGCACCAGTCTGGTGGGGCTGTTCCTGGCCCCCCGGGTGATTGAAAAAAGCCTGTTTCGGCCGTACTGGTTGTTGCGCAAAAAACAGTACGACACCATTTACATGAGTGGCTTCGTGCACGCGGACATTGGCCATCTGCTGTTCAATATGGTGACCTTTTATTTTTTTGCGTTTCCCATGGAGCAGGTGCTGGGAACAGGCAACTTTATTGCCTTGTATGCGGTGGGATTATTGCTCAGCCATCTGGGTACCTATGCCAGGCAACGTCACAATCCGGAATACGCCAGCTTGGGGGCGTCCGGAGCAATTTCAGCGGTACTGTTTGCCTATATTGTGTATTTTCCCACGCGCAGTCTTTATATTATCCCCATCCCGGTGCCGATTCCGGCCTTTGTACTGGCACTGGGTTACGTAGGCTATTCGTACTATGCCTCGAAGCGCGGGGGCGGGCGCATTAACCACGATGCTCATTTATACGGTGCCCTGGGTGGTTTGTTGTTTGTGTTGGCTGTCGATCCGGGCGCTTACCGGGCCTTACTGTCCCTGGCGGGTTTTTGAGCGGATCAGCAGTTCCAAATCGGGAAAAATGTTATGACAGGGCTGG
>JBFJMM010000052.1:0-11836 GCA_041633885.1 Porticoccaceae bacterium | reverse complement strand
GCGGTTTATCGAATACAAACACCCCTGAACCCTAGGCGCGGGGCAGGGTGACACCCCGCTGCCCCTGGTATTTGCCGCCTCTGTCCCTGTAAGAGGTTTCGCACTCTTCATCTGACTCAAAGAACAACATCTGCGCCACTCCTTCGTTGGCGTAGATTTTGGCCGGGAGGGTGGTGGTATTGGAAAACTCCAGGGTGACGTGCCCCTCCCACTCCGGCTCCAGGGGCGTGACGTTGACAATAATCCCGCAGCGGGCGTAGGTGGACTTGCCCAGGCAGATGGTGAGCACGCTTCTGGGGATCCGAAAGTACTCTACCGTGCGAGCCAATGCAAAGGAGTTGGGGGGAATAATGCAGCTATCTCCCTTGAAATCCACAAAACTGGCAGGGTCAAAGTTTTTTGGGTCCACCGTGGCGGAGTGCACATTGGTGAATATTTTGAATTCATCGGCACAGCGTACATCGTAGCCGTAACTGGACACGCCGTAGGAAATCACCCGCTGCCCGTCGCCATTCGGCTCCCGCACCTGGGTCGCTTCAAAGGGTTCTATCATGCCGTGCTCCGCCGCCATGCGCCGAATCCACCTGTCTGACTTGATGCTCACCAGCACTCCTTATCCAGGCTCGCGGCCTGCTCTCAGTTGCGAAATCGCCCCGCAAGCCCACGCCACGGGCTCCCGGCGCCGGGGATGATTGGTTATTCTTCGACGGTAATTTCCGGTCGCACCTCGTCGATGTCTGCCAGGGCGGCAATCAGGTTGCGGGCAATCACGCCGTAAGCTGCGGCAATTTCTCCCTCGGGATCGCTGACTACGACCGGGCGACCGCTGTCCCCCTCCTCCCGAATACGCCGATCCAGCGGCAGTGAGCCGAGCAAGGTCGTCCCGTACTCCTGGGCCACCCGCTGCCCACCGCCTTCGCCAAATATGGCGTCGCTGTGACCACAACTGGAACAGATATGCAGGGCCATATTTTCCACAATGCCCAGCACCGGAATCTCCACCTTGCGAAACATTTCAATCCCCTTGCGGGCATCCAGCAGGGCGATGTCCTGGGGCGTGGTCACGATCACCGCCCCGGCAACCCGCGCTTTCTGTGCCAGGGTCAACTGAATATCACCCGTGCCGGGGGGCATATCCACCACCAGCACATCCAGCTCGCCCCACAGGGTTTGCGTCAGCATCTGTACCAGCGCGCTGCCCGCCATGGGGCCACGCCACACCATTGGGGTTTTTTCCGTCACCAGATAACCGATCGACATGGATTTGATGCCATGGGCCTCGACCGGCAAAAAGGCGTTGCCATTGACCACTTTGGGCTGGGTGCCTTCCGCCACCCCCAGCATCATGGGTTGGCTGGGCCCGTAAATGTCCGCGTCCAGTACACCTGCCTTCAGGCCTTGCGCGGCCAGTGCCAGCACCAGATTCACTGCTGTGGTGGATTTGCCGACCCCGCCCTTGCCGGACGCCACCGCGATAATATGTTTAACCTGAGCAAGTCCATCGGAAATCTTTGTGTCCGCCATTGTGCGTTTCGAATCCTTCTAAAGAAATAAACCGTAATGAAATAACCCCTGAAAACCGCTATAGTGGCGCGCTGTTACGACACCGAAAACAGCTGCTTCTACTATGCCCGAAACCACCTCTCAGAGCCCGCCGCAACGGGCGGAGCAAACCGTATCCGAGCGCCGCCGCATACTGGTTACCAGCGCGCTACCCTACGCCAATGGTTCGATCCACCTCGGCCATCTGGTGGAATATATTCAAACGGACATCTGGGTGCGGTTTCAAAAACTGCGCGGCCACGAATGTTACTACGTTTGTGCCGACGATGCCCACGGTACGGCTATTATGTTGCGCGCGGAGCAACTTGGTATTACTCCGGAACAACTGATTGCCCAGGTCAAAGCGGAGCACGAACAGGATTTTGCCGACTTTCTGATTGAGTTCGACAACTATCACTCTACTCATTGCGATGAGAACCGGGTGTTGTCAGAGCAAATTTACCAGCGCCTGGTCGCCAGCGGCCATATTACTCGCCGGGATATCGTGCAGGCCTTCGACCCGGAAAAAAAGCTGTTTCTGGCGGACCGTTATATCAAAGGCACCTGCCCCAAATGCCGCACGGACGACCAGTACGGCGACAACTGCGAGGCCTGCGGCGCCACCTACGCTCCGACCGATTTGATCAATCCCAGGTCGGCGATTTCCGGTGCCACGCCGGTGGAGAAAACCTCGACCCATTATTTTTTCACCCTGCCCGCCTTTACGGATTTCCTGTCCCGCTGGACCCGTGCCGGACACGTACAGGATGAAATTGCCAACAAATTGAGCGAATGGCTGGACGCGGGTTTACAGGAATGGGATATCAGCCGCGACGCCCCCTACTTCGGTTTTGAGATTCCCGGCGCGCCGGGTAAATATTTTTACGTGTGGCTGGATGCGCCCATCGGCTACATGGCCAGCTTTCAGAATTTGTGCGCGCGCCAGGGGATTAATTTCGACGATTTCTGGCGCCGGGAAACCGCCACCGAGCTGTATCATTTTATCGGCAAGGACATTGTCAATTTCCACGCCCTGTTCTGGCCCGCCATGCTGGAAAGCGCCGGTTTCCGCACACCGACTAAAATTTGCGTGCACGGCTTTCTCACCGTAAACGGGAAGAAAATGTCCAAGTCCCGGGGCACCTTTGTCAACGCCCGCACCTACCTCGACCACCTCGAACCGGAATATCTGCGCTACTATTTTGCAGCCAAACTGTCCGCCAATGTGGAAGACCTGGACCTGAATCTCGACGATTTTGTGCAGCGGGTGAACAGCGATCTGGTGGGCAAGCTGGTGAATCTCGCCAGCCGCTGCGCCGGGTTTATTCACAAACAACACCAGGGACGCCTGGGGGACACCGTCGCCGACCCGGTGTTATGGGAGCGGGTCGCGCAGGCGGGAACCGCAATCGCCGCCCATTATGAGGCCCGGGACTTTGGCAAGGCGATGCGGGAAATTATGGCCCTCGCCGATGCGGCCAACGAATATATCGCTGCCCAGGAACCCTGGAAGCTCAGTAAGCAGCCGGGCAGGGAAAGCGAGGTTCAGGCAGTATGCTCCCTGGGCATCAACCTGTTCCGCGCCCTGATGATCTACCTCAAACCGGTTCTGCCGGGCGTGGCGCAACAGGCCGAGGAATTTCTCAACGATCCACTGCACTGGCCGGGTTCCATCGCACCCTTGCTGAAGCACACCATTAACACGTTTAAACCCATGATGCAGCGGGTAGAATCCGACAAGGTAAACGCCATGATTGATGCCAGTAAGAGCGAAGAGAATGGCACGCCCGCCACACCACCGCCATCGGTCGCAACCCGGGAACCCATCGCACCGGAAATCACTATCGATGATTTCTTCAAGGTGGATCTGCGGGTGGCGCGCATTGTCAACGCACAACCCGTGGAGGGCGCCGACAAGCTATTACAGCTAACCCTCGATATCGGCGGCGAGACCCGCACCGTGTTTTCGGGGATTAAATCCGCCTACAGTCCGGAGCAATTGCAGGGTCGACTGACCGTTATGGTGGCCAACCTCAAACCCCGCAAGATGCGCTTTGGCCTGTCCGAAGGCATGGTGCTGGCAGCCGGCGACGACCACGGCATCTATCTGCTGGCGCCGGACAGCGGCGCGCAGCCAGGACAACGCATCACCTGATTTCTACCGGGCGCGGCAGCGCCCCCGTATGGATCGCCGCGCCGCGCAAACACAACGGTTGCTGTGCAAACTGTCGATCCGCAATAATGGCGTGAATTGTCCTCTGTAACGCCAGCGCAGGCACATCGGTTATGCAGGAATTCGCCGTTATTCTTCTCAGCGCCACACTGGTCAACAATTTTGTGCTGGTGCAGTTTCTCGGCCTGTGTCCGTTTATGGGGGTGTCCAACAAGCTGGAAACGGCTATCGGCATGGCCAGCGCCACCACGTTTGTGCTGACCCTGGCAGCCGTGTCCAGCTATATGGTCAACAACTGGATTTTGTTGCCCCTGGGTCTCGAATACCTGCGCACCATTGCCTTCATACTGGTGATTGCCGTGGTGGTACAGTTCACCAAAATGTTTATCGAAAAAACCAGCCCACTGTTGCACCGGGTGCTGGGGGTTTTTCTGCCCCTGATCACCACCAATTGCGCGGTGCTGGGTGTGGCCCTGCAAAACACCGCTAAAGTGCGCTCCTTTATGGAAGCCAGTCTCTACGGTCTGGGCGCCGCGCTGGGTTTTTCCCTGGTACTCATTCTCTTTTCGGCCATGCGCGAGCGACTTGCAGTTGCCGATGTCCCGGCGCCCTTTCGCGGCGCCGCGATTGCCATGATTACCGCCGGCCTGATGTCCCTCGCGTTTATGGGTTTCGGCGGACTGGTGTAGCCCCGCCATGCTGGAATTTATCTCCCAATCCCCCGTTGTCGCTGCACTTATTGCCCTCGGCGGCATGGCATTACTGTTCGGCGCCGTGCTCGGTTTCGCCGCGGTTAAATTTAAACTGGAGGGCGACCCGCTGGTTGCGCAAATTGACGCGCTGCTGCCCCAGACCCAGTGCGGGCAGTGCGGCTATCCCGGTTGTAAACCCTATGCCCAGGCCATCAGCGAGGGCGACGCCATCAATAAATGCCCCCCCGGTGGACAGGCGACAATCAATGCCCTTGCCCATCTTCTCGACGTTCCCGCCCCGGAGCTGGATGCCGAACACGGTGTGGAAAAAACCGTAAAAACGGTGGCCTATATTCGCGAAGACGAATGCATTGGCTGCACCAAATGTATCCAGGCCTGCCCAGTAGACGCCATCCTCGGTGCCGCCAAACTGATGCACACGGTAATCGCGGACGAGTGCACCGGCTGTGATCTGTGTGTGGAACCGTGCCCGGTGGATTGCATTGATATGTTGCCGGTGCCGACCCCACTCGCCGACTGGCGCTGGCCAGCCCCGCCCGCGCCTCAGCAACTGTGGCAGTCCGGCCCGTTGATCGCCACGGATCGTCGCGCCGGGCCAACGTCATTATGAGCGCGCCCTCCGCAAACAAGCCGCCAAGCGTACTGATCCCCACGCAACAAGTGTGGCCAGTGCCCGGCGGTGTGCACCCACCCGCCAACAAACGGCAGTCGTTACAGGAACCGATCTGCACGCCGCCGCTACCGGAACTGTTGATTGTCCCGCTGCAACAACATATCGGCAATCCGGCCACGCCACTGGTAAAAACGGGAGACCTGGTCGCCAAGGGTCAATTGATCGCCGCCCCGGATGGCGCCCTTAGTGTCGGTGTACACGCACCCACATCCGGCACCATCACCGCTCTCGGGGATTACCCCGTACCACATCCATCCGGGCTGTCTGGCCCCTGTATTGTGCTGGCTCCGGATGGCGCCGAGCGCTGGGCCGAGCGCCGTCCCGTCGCAGACTATGGAAGCGCGACACCCGCGGAACTACTGGCAGTAATTCGCGCGGCCGGAATCGCCGGACTGGGCGGCGCGGGTTTTCCCAGCGCGGTTAAACTCGGTACATCGCTGCCAGTGGACACGCTGATTATTAACGCCGCCGAGTGCGAACCCTACATCACCGCGGACGACGCGTTGATGCGGGAACGGGCAGGGGATATTGTCGCCGGCCTACGAATTCTCGCCCATATTCTCGGCCAACCGGCGCAGGTAGTGATCGGTATCGAAGACGACAAACCCGAGGCCCGCGAGGCACTGCTCGCCGCCAGCGCAGATACGACTATCCGCCTGGTTGCATTTCCCGCCAAATATCCGTCCGGGGGCGAAAAACAGCTGATTCAACGGCTCACCGGACGGGAGGTCCCGAGGAACGGGATACCGGCCGAGATTGGGGTTTTGTGCCATAACGTCGCCACCGTCTACAGCGTTGCGCGCGCGGTATTGCACGGCGAACCGCAAATTTCACGGATCACCACGGTCACCGGCGACGCCTGTGGGCAACCGCGCAATTACGAAGCATTGATTGGCACGCCAATACGCCACCTGCTGGCCCTGAGCGGCTATGCTGCCACAACCAATGCGCGTGTCCTGATGGGTGGCCCCATGATGGGTTTCGCTTTGCCCAGCCTAGACGCGCCGGTGATCAAAACCACCAACTGCCTGCTCGCGCCCACCGCGGTGGAATTGCCACCGCTGCCGCCAGCGCAAGCCTGTATTCGCTGCGGACTCTGCGCACAGGTGTGCCCGGCCTGCCTCCTGCCCCAGCAATTGCTGTGGTACAGCCAGGCCGGTAACCACGCGCGCCTGCAGGCCCATAACCTGTTTGACTGCATCGAGTGCGGCGCCTGCTCCTACGTGTGCCCCAGCCATATTCCGCTGGTGCAATATTATCGGGCCAGCAAAGGGGAGATTCGCACGCAGGAAAAAGAGCGCATCGCTTCCGACCTGGCACGCCAGCGCTTCGCGCAACACCAGCAACGGCTGGCCCGTCTTCAGGAACAGCGGGAAGCCAAACGGGCGGCGCGACGCGGTGAACTGGCGGGTGCGGCAGATTCCCCCTCGACCAGCACCGCAACGGCACCTGCTCGGTCGGCCGAAGATTTAATTCAGGCCGCAGCACGTAGAGCGGCCCAGAAACAGGCGTCCCCCGAGCAACAAATCGCTGCCCTCGAACGGCGTCTGGTCGCCGCCCAACACCTGCGCGACAGCGCCCAGGAAAAATGGCTGGCCGGCACAGCGAACCACCTAACCACCGCGCAGCTGGATAGCCTGCGCGCCGCGCTGGAAGAGGCGGAGCTACGTTTACAGGGTGCGCGCAATAAGCTGGATGCCCTGCGCTGCGGTGACAAAGCGCGCTCCCATAGTCAGGGCGAAGAAGCCCGCCCCAGCGCCGATGCGCGCGATAACGACGAACAGGAATCACCGTGAGCCTGATCGCCAGCAGCGAGTCACACACTGCCGCCCCGGCAACCTCCCCCCACGGCCACGGGGGACGCAATACCACATGGATCATGCAGCAGGTGCTGCTGGCCATGCTGCCGGGCATCGTTGCGTTAACCGGCTTCTTCGGTTGGGGCACCCTGTTGAATATGTTGATCGCCTGCGCCACCGCCGTGGCCTGCGAAGCCGCCATGGTCGCCCTGCGCAAGCGCCCGGTCGGTTTTTACCTGCGGGACTGTAGCGCGCTGGTGACCGGGTTGCTGATCGCCGTTACCCTCCCCCCCCTGGCGCCCTGGTGGCTCACCGCAATAGCCACCGGCGTTGCCATTGTGATCGCCAAACACTTATACGGCGGCCTGGGTTACAACCCGTTCAATCCGGCCATGGCAGGTTACGTGGTGGTATTGATTTCTTTTCCCGTGCCGGTTACCGCCTGGCCCGCGCCCCAACCCCTGTTGCCACCCGGGCAGGAGCTGCTCGGACTGTGGGACGCCCTGGGTAATGTCTTTCCCTTTCTCGTCGGCGCCGAGGGCCACATCGACGCCATTACCGCCGCCACACCGCTGGATGCCTTCAAGCACAATCACAGCCAGATGGTCGACCAGTTTTACCAGGTCACGCCGGTATTTACCCACGGCCACTGGGCGGGCGCCGGCTGGGAATGGGTAAACCTCGGGTTCCTCGCCGGCGGGCTGTACCTGTTGTATCGCAACGTATTCACCTGGCACGGGCCTGTGGCCATGCTCGCTGCACTGGCGCTACTGGCCATTGTTTTTTACGATGGGGGCAGTTCCGTCAGCAAGGGGCCCCTGACCCTCCACCTGTTGAGTGGCGGCACCATGCTGGGGGCGTTTTTCATCGTTACCGACCCGGTCACCTCGGCGGTCAGCAACCGGGGTCGCCTGATTTACGGCGCGTTAATCGGCGTGCTGATATTTGTGATTCGCAGTTGGGGAAACTATCCCGATGCGGTGGCCTTCGCCGTATTGTTAATGAATTTTGCCGCGCCCTTTATCGATTACTACACCCTGCCGCGCACCTATGGACACGACAAAGCAACGCGCGCCACAGATCCGCCGGAACGGGAGTAGCCAGCGATGTTGCGACACGCCATACAACGCAACAGCATCCTGCTTGGTCTGTTTGCGGCAATCACCGCCACCTTGCTGGCCACCACCCACCTCGGGACTGCGGACAGAATCGCCGATGCGGAGCGTCGCGCCGCGCAAAAAGCCCTGCTGGAAATCGTGCCCCGGGACCAGCACGACAACGATCTGCTGCGGGATACCGTACCTGTACCCCGCGCTTTCTGGCCCACACTCGGACTGCGGGAAAGCGACAGCCCGGTCGGGGGGTTCAACTTGCACATAGCCCGTCGCGCCGGACAACCCGTCGCCGTTCTGGTGCCAGCCATTGCGGCGGACGGCTACAGCGGACCCATTCGACTGATTATCGGTATTAACATGGACGGCACGGTGGCGGGGGTTAGAGTTCAATCCCACACTGAAACCCCGGGACTCGGCGATAAAATTGATCTCAAGAAACACACCTGGATACTATCCTTTGACGGCAAGTCCCTGAATAACCCCCAGCCGGAAGGGTGGCGCGTGAAGAAGGATCAGGGTGAATTCGATCAGTTTACCGGGGCCACCATTACGCCGCGCGCGGTGGTCGCACAGGTCTATGCCACGCTCGGGTATTTCGCGCAGGACCGCGGGCGCTTACGAGCGGCATTAAGCCCCGCGACCGCCTCAATGGGGGCACAGAACTCGTCCCCGGACAAACAGGCGGATTAAACGATGGCAACTAAACACTGTGCACACAGATATCTCCGATCGGGAGTACACCCGCGATGAGCGATAACCCCTACACCGAATTAGCCGGCAACGGTCTGTGGCACAACAACCCGGCATTGGTACAGCTGCTGGGACTCTGTCCGCTGCTTGCGGTAAGCGGCTCGGTGGTCAATGCCCTCGGTTTGGGGCTGGCGACCCTGCTGGTTCTGGTGGGTTCCAATTGTGTGGTGTCCGCCATTCGCCATCAGGTCTCCGACACCATTCGCATTCCCGTATTTGTGATGATTATCGCGACCTTTACCACCTGCACCGAAATGTTGATGAAAGCCTACACCTACGAGCTGTACCAGATTCTGGGTATTTTTATTCCCCTGATTGTTACCAATTGCGCCATTCTCGGCCGCGCCGAAGCATTTGCCAGCAAAAACCCCCTGTTGCCCGCTGCCTTTGACGGCCTCGCCATGGGGCTGGGCTTCGCCACCGTGTTAGTGGTGCTCGGCGCGATCCGCGAAGCATTGGGCAGCGGCACACTGTTCGCCGATATGGATCTGCTGTTTGGCGCCCAGGCCGCCCACTGGCGCATACACCTGTTTGGTGCCGGTCACGGTTTGCTGGTGGCTATTTTGCCGCCCGGCGCGTTTATTATCACCGGACTGTTGATCGCCGCCAAAAACAGCCTGGATCTGCACCGCCGCAGGCGTCGTTCCGCGCACCCGGTGGCAGCCATCACCCCGGGTGCCAGACGGGTGCGCACCACCGGTATCATCCAGTAAATGCTGGCTTCGACGGCGCAGTAACGGCACTATTAACTCTTAACTTAATTAGTGAATCAACCCGCCAGCCATGTTATGTTTACTGTTCCCCCTCGGGGGGAAATCGATTCTGTTCGCGACTGGGTGCAGAACTTTATCGGTTGCGAGTGACGTGATGTCACGCTAAACAGTCGCGCTAAACAAGAGACGGTTACGAGGAGATCCATGCCTATATCACTGCCATTGGGGCCCGACGGATTTATTCGGGATAATCGGGAAAAAAACGAATTTCTGGTGCCCCGCCGAGCCTTCACCTCGCCCGACGTACTGGCCGCTGAACGGGAACGTATTTTCGGCACGTGCTGGTTATATGCTGCCCACGTATCGGAAGTGCCCAATCCCCAGGATTTTGTGTCGCGCCGCGTCGGGGGACGCGAACTTATTGTGAAGCGCGACGGCGACGGCGTGCTGCGCGCTTTCTACAATACATGCAGCCACCGCGGCGCCATGGTCTGCCGGGAGAAAGCCGGAAACGGTAAGTGGTTCGTATGCCCCTACCACGGCTGGACCTTTGACGCCAGCGGTCAGCGCATTGAGCAGCCGGGCGAGAGCGGCTTCCCGGAGGGGTTTTTTGCGAACGGCGATAAGAACCTGGTACAGGTTGAGCAACTGGATATCTATCGAGACTTTATTTTTGTCACCTACAACGCCAGCGCTGCGCCGCTGGTCGAATACCTGGGCAACGCCGCCGATGTGCTTGATATCGTTGCCGACCAGTCCGCCCTGGGCATGGTCATCACCGAAGGCAGACACGAATACAGTATGCGCGCCAACTGGAAATTGCTGCTCGAGAACAGCGCCGACGGCTACCATGCCATGAGCACCCATGCCTCCTATTTCGACTATCTGCAGGCCACTAACGGCAGCTTTCGCGCCGACTTTAACCCCACTGCCATCGGCGGCGAATGCGTCGATCTGGGGAACGGCCATGCGGTCATAGAATACGAGGCCCCCTGGGGGCGCCCCGTCGCGCAGTGGGTGCCGCAGTGGGGGGAGCCGGGTCGCGCCGCCGTGAGCGAGATAATGAACCAGCTCATTGCCCGGCACGGCGAACAGCGCGCACGACGCATCGCACAGAAAAATCGCAATATTTTAATTTTCCCCAACCTGGTGATTAACGACATTATGGCCCTGACCGTGCGCACCTTTCAGCCCGTCAACGAGGGCTATCTGGAGGTAAATGCCTGGTCCCTCGCGCCGGCCGAGGAACACCCGGACGTGCGCAAATATCGCCAGTACAATTTCCTGGAATTTCTCGGCCCGGCTGGTTTTGCCACCCCCGACGATGTGGAAATGCTGGAGCTGTGCCAGATGGGGTATCAGAACATGCCCGAACCCATGTGGAACGACATTTCCAAGGGCATGAACAAGAAAATCAACAACACGGACGACGAATTGCAAATGCGTTCGTTCTGGCGGCAGTGGAACAAACTGATGACCGCCTGAGCGCGGCAAAAGACGTTGCTAAGGAATCACCATGAGCTACACCCGCAGTCAAATTGAAGACTTTCTGTACCACGAAGCGGCTCTGATCGACGAGTGGCGCACGGACGAATGGCAGGATTTGTTTACCGAGGACGCCGAGTACCTGATACCGCCAACAGAACTCCCCGATGCCGATAAAAATACCGCGTTGTTTATTGTGAACGATGACTATCATCGGCTGAAACAGAGAGCGAAGCGCCTCACCAAGCGCAGCGCCCATGCGGAATTTCCCCATTCAATCGTGCGCCATATGATCAGCAATGTGCGTATCGTTGCGCAAAATAGCAACGATGTGGAGGTACACTTTAACCAGGTGGTGTACCGCTCCAAACGCCAGGTCACCGATACCTATGTGTGCTACGTGCGCCAACGCCTGGTAAAACATGGCGACAGTTTCAAGATTCGCAGCAAGCGGGTCATGCTGGCCATGGACACGCTGCGCCCGCAGGGCCGCGTCAGTATTATATTGTAAGCAGGCATCTTGTAAGTACGCATCGACAGATTACGAGGGGACGCAACATGATTCGCTATAAAAAACTGGGGTACGTCGCGCTGGGCGTAACCGATGTGGACAAATCCATCCCTTACTACCGGGATATAATCGGTTTGCAACTCAATACCCAGGAACAGGATGTCGCCTATTTTTCCGTAAGCGACGACCACCACAATGTGGTGCTCTACAACAGCCCCACGCCGGGTTTGCAGCGGGTCGCCTGGGAACTGGAAAGCGACGGGGAACTGGATCGCGCGACGGAACATTTAAAGCAGCACGGCCTTAATGTCTACGAACTGCCCGCCGCGGAATGCACCGCCTTGCACCAGGGGCGCACGTTG
>JBFJMM010000051.1:0-11879 GCA_041633885.1 Porticoccaceae bacterium | reverse complement strand
TTTTTCGAACATCTCGGTACCTGTCGGGCGCACCCGGTTAGTGACAATATGCCGTTGTTGGTCCGGGGTTTCGTTCATTCTCAAAACCCCACCTGAAAAAAGTGCTACATGCGAAATACGCCGAACCGGGTGTCCTCTATCTCCTTGTTGAGAGACGCCGATATGGACAAACCGAGCACCATACGGGTCTCCGCCGGGTCGATAATGCCGTCATCCCAGATGCGCGCCGACGCATAATAGGGGTGCCCCTGTTTTTCGTACAGCTCAATTATCGGCTGTTTGAATTCGCTTTCTTCTTCCGCGCTCCAGCTTTCGCCCTTGGCTTCCATGGCGTCCCGCTTTACCTGGGCGAGTACCGACGCGGCCTGCGTGCCCCCCATGACCGAGATACGTGCATTGGGCCACATGTACAGAAAGCGCGGATCGTAGGAGCGACCGCACATACCATAGTTACCGGCGCCAAAAGAACCACCAATAATAACGGTAAATTTTGGCACCCGTGCGCAGGCCACGGCGTTGACCATTTTGGCCCCGTTTTTGGCGATACCCCCCGCTTCGTACTGTTTGCCGATCATAAAGCCGGTAATGTTTTGCAGGAATACCAGGGGTATTTTGCGCTGTGCGCACAGCTCAATGAAGTGCGCGCCCTTCTGGGCGGATTCGCTGAACAAAATACCGTTGTTACCGAGAATGCCCACCGGGTAGCCGTGAATGCGGGCAAAGCCGCACACCAGGGTCGCGCCAAACAGGGCCTTGAACTCGTCGAATTCGGAACCGTCCACAATGCGCGCGATGATTTCTCGCACATCGTAGGGCTGGCGGGCGTCCTTCGGCACCACACCGTACAGTTCCGCGGGGTCGTACAGAGGCGGCACCGGCTCGGCGATATCCAGTTGCACCGGCTTGACTCTGTTCAGACGGCTGACGGCGTCGCGCGCCAGCTGCAGGGCGTGGTGGTCGTTGAGGGCATAGTGATCGGCCACGCCTGAGGTGCGGCAATGCACATCCGCGCCCCCCAGTTCTTCGGCGGTGACGATTTCGCCGGTCGCGGCTTTTACCAGGGGTGGTCCACCCAGAAAAATGGTGCCCTGTTGTTTAACAATAATCGCTTCGTCCGCCATGGCGGGCACGTAGGCGCCACCCGCAGTACAGGAGCCCATGACCACCGCGATTTGTGGGATGCCCATGGAGGACATGACGGCCTGATTGTGAAAGTTGCGACCGAAATTCAGACGATCTGGAAATACTTCGGCCTGGGCGGGTAGATACGCCCCACCGGAGTCCACCAGATAAATGCAGGGCAGACGGTTTTCCTGGGCGATGTCCTGACCGCGAATTTGCTTTTTGACGGTACACGGGTAATAGGTGCCTCCTTTGACCGTAGCGTCGTTGGCGAAAATCATGCATTCCTGTCCCGCCACTCGGCCGATGCCGGTGATAATTCCCGCGCCGGGCACATAGTCGTCGTACATTTCCCAGGCCGCGAGTTGTGAAAACTCGAGAAATGGGGTGCCGGGATCCAGTAACCCGTTCACCCTGTCCCGCGGCAATAACTTGCCGCGGGATACGTGGCGGGCGCAGGATTTCTCGCCCCCCCCCAGTTTAATCTGGGCCACCTTGGCGTTGAGGTCGTCCACTTGCGCCTGCATGTGTGTGGCGTTAGCGTCGAACTCCGCGGAGCGGGTGTTAATTTTGGATTGCAGTATCGCCATGGTTGCTTACTCGCTTCAGGCTTTTGGTTCGAGGATTTTGGGAAAGGTGGCGCGGTGAAAACCGTTATAGGCGGTATTGTTGCGCTGGGCCCGTGGAATCTTTCTCCCCAACGGTGAATCCGTGCACAGGGAGCTGCCACCGTCGACCCGCAGAGTAACGCCGTTGATATAGCTGGCGCCCTCGCTCAGTAAAAAACACACCGCGGAGCTGACCTCGGACTCGGTGCCAACGCGATTCAGCGGCACCGTTTCGTGAAAATGGGGAATGCACTCGAGCATTTCGGGATCTTCATAGGTGTCCAGTCCGGAGGATGCCAGGTATCCCGGCGCCACGGCGTTGAGACGCACGCCCGCGTAGGCCCATTCCACGGCGGCAGTCTGGGTCAGGTTTTCCATGCCGGCCCGCGCGGCGCCGGAGTGTGCCATGCGCGGCATGCCGCCAAAGTTATCGGCGGTGATATTCACGATAGAACCGCCGTGTTCTTTCATGGATTTGAGAAACACCGCTTTGGAGACAATAAAGCCGCCCAGCAGGTTGGTACGCACCACGGCGAGGAAGCCGTTGGGGCTGATATTTTCCAGGTCGGCGGGAAACTGCCCGCCAGCGTTGTTGACCAGGCCGTGAATGGGGCCATGGTCGGCAATAAATTTATCGATAAGGGCGTCGATGGCATCGGCGTCGCGAATATCCCCGCAGCCGTAGTCACAGATGGCGCCGGGGTTGTCGTGTTCGATTTCGGTTTTAACTGTTTTGAGTTTTGACTCAGTGCGTCCAATCATCAAAATGGTCGCGCCGAGGGCGGCCAGTTCGTGGGCAATACAGCGCCCGAAACCGCTGCCTGCCCCGGTGACGAGTATGGTTTTGCCGACGAACAAATCGGGCTTGAGGACGGATTGATAGGCCATGGTCGTTGTTTCCGTTTGTTTATTTTGTTTCGTTAAACAGTTCCCTGCCCACCAGCATACGGCGTATTTCCGATGTGCCCGCACCTATTTCGTAGAGTTTGGCATCGCGCAGCAGGCGCCCGGCAGGGTATTCGTTAATATAGCCGTTGCCACCCAGGGTTTGAATGGCCTGCAGGGCCATCTGTGTAGCTTTTTCCGCGGTGTACAAAATCACTGCGGCGGCGTCCTTGCGGGAATCCTCGCCCCGGTCGCAGGCCTTGGCCACCGCATAGAGGTAGGCTCTGGAGGTGTTGATGTCCACGTACATATCCGCCAGTTTACCCTGCATGAGCTGAAATTCGCCGATCGGTTGATCAAACTGGCGGCGGTCGTGGAGGTACGGAATAACGACATCCAGGCAGGCCTGCATAATCCCCACTGGGCCGCCCGAGAGCACCGTGCGCTCGTAGTCGAGACCGGACATCAGCACCTTTACCCCTTCGTGTTCCCGTCCGAGTATATTGTCCGCGGGCACCTCGCAATCCTCGAACACCAGCTCGCCGGTGCTGGAGCCACGCATGCCCAATTTATCCAGTTTTTGTGCGCGACTAAAGCCGGGGTAGTCGCGCTCCACGATAAACGCGGTAATACCCTTGGCTCCGGCGTCCGGCCGAGTTTTGGCATAGATGACATAGGTATCGGCATCGGGGCCATTGGTGATCCAGAATTTATTACCATTGAGAATATACCGATCCCCGCGCCTGTCCGCCCGCAGTTTCATGCTGACCACATCGGAGCCGGCACCGGGCTCGCTCATGGCCAGGGCACCGATATGTTCGCCGGAACATAACCTGGGCAGATATTTCTGCTTTTGTTCGCTGGTGCCATTTTTACGAATCTGATTCACGCACAGGTTTGAATGGGCGCCGTAGGACAGACCAATGGATGCGGAGGCGCGGGAAATTTCTTCCATGGCGACGACGTGCGCCAGATAGCCCATATTGGTGCCGCCGTATTCTTCCTCCACGGTCATGCCGAGCAAACCCATGTCGCCCAGCTTGCGCCAAATTTCGACCGGAAATTCGTTATCCCGGTCTATTTGTTCGGCGAGGGGTGCCAGCTCCTTCTGACTGAATTGATAGACGCTATCGCGCAGCATGTCGATGTCCTGACCAAGATCGAAGTTCATGCTTTTAAAAACGGTGTTCATAGGGGCCTCGGCGGTTGGTGCGGATTGGCAATAAGCTAACGGACTTTTTTGTCGCGCAGCTTGCGACTGGCTGCGAGCTCGGCGCGGCAGCCGTTTTCAGCGCGGTCGAGATCCGCCATCATTTTTTTCAGGTCTTGCAGTTTTCGTTGCAGGCGCTGGCGTTGCTGACTAATCGTTTCTATGGTGGCCAACAGTTGTTGCGTATTGCTTTTGCCCGGTTCATACATGTTGATAATGTCGCGGCTCTCGGGCAGCGACAAGCCGAGCCGTTTGCCGCGCAGGATCAACTTCAATTTGGTGCGATCCGCGTTACTGAAGATGCGGGTCTGGCCCCGACGACGGGGTGTAAATAACCCGATTTCTTCGTAGTGGCGGATAGTACGCGTGGTTATCCCGAATTCCCGGGATAGTTCACTGATCGTGTAGGTGGTGCCATCGGTAGACATAAGCGTGTGTTCGGGTCGGTGGCTGCCGGGCTGGGGAATATAGCTTACGTTTACGTTAACTTCAACTTGGGCGCCCGTGCAAGCGTAACCTGGCTATGTAGCGTCGTGGCCAGTAAGTCGCCGCCGTCGGGCACCCAGTTTGCCCGGGGTAATACCCCGGGGTAATATGCCCTGCGTTACCCACGGCGGCAGATTGCGAATAGTGTATTGCGCTGCCCGTCGTCACCATCCGTGAAAGGAGGATTGTTCGAAAAATGCAACTGACAAAAAGTTACATGTGTGGCGCGGCCTCAGAACCTCTGGTGTACGAGACCATTGGCAATCTGTTTGACAACACGGTGGAGCGGTTTCCCGACCACCTGGGACTGGTGGTGCCGCACCAGCAGGTGCGCTGGACTTACCGGGAATACCAGCAGCAGGTGAACCGACTCGCGACAGGCCTGCTGGCCCTGGGTATTAATCCCGGTGATCGCGTCGGCATCTGGGCGCCGAACTGCTATGAGTGGTGTCTCACGCAGATAGCCACCGCGAAAATTGGCGCCGTACTGGTGTGTATCAATCCAGCCTATCGGTTGTACGAACTTGAATACGCCCTTAACAAAGTGCAGTGCCGCGCCATCATATCTGCACAGTTGTTTAAAAGTAGCGATTACCTGGGCATGTTGCAGGAGCTGGCGCCGGAACTGGACCACTGCGCCCCGGGGGCGTTGCGCGCTAAAAAATTACCCCACCTGGAAATGGTGGTGCGCATGGGGTCGGGAAAAACGCCGGGCATGTTCAACTTCGATGCGGTGTGCGCGCTGGGAGGTGACAACGACACCGCGCGCATGGAAAAAATAGGTCGCGGCCTGCTGCCCGATGATCCGATCAATATCCAGTTTACCAGCGGTACCACGGGACACCCCAAGGGCGCGACGCTGACCCATTGCAATGTGCTGAACAACGGCAAGGTCAACGGTGATGTAATGCGCCTTACGGAGGTGGACAAGGTATGTATACCGGTGCCCCTGTATCACTGTTTTGGCATGGTTATCGGCAATCTGGGGTGCATTACCCACGGCGCAGCGGCAGTGTTTCCGGGCGAGGCGTTCGACCCGCTCACCACGTTGCAGGTAGTCAGCGAGGAGCGCTGTACGGCGTTGCATGGGGTGCCCACCATGTTTATCGCGGAGCTCGACCATCCGCGTTTTGGCGAATTCGATTTGCGCTCCCTGCGCACCGGTATTATGGCGGGTGCGCCCTGTCCGGTAGAGGTGATGAAACAGGTGATGAGCAAAATGCACATGGAGCAAATTCTTATCGCCTACGGACAGACGGAGCTGAGTCCCGTCAGCCATGCCACGGAACCCGATGATCCCCTCGACAAGCGCGTGGCCACGGTGGGTAAACCGTGCCCTCATCTGGAAACGAAAATCGTTGATGAGCACAACCAGGTGGTAGCGATCGGGGAAAAAGGGGAGATCTGTACGCGGGGCTATGCAGTGATGCGCGGTTATTGGGACGATGAGGAGAAAACCCGGGAAACCATTGACGCGGGCGGATGGTTGCATTCCGGCGACGTTGGCGTGATGGATGGGGACGGCTATGTGCAGGTCACCGGGCGCATTAAGGATATGATTATTCGCGGCGGCGAAAATGTTTACCCCCGCGAAGTGGAAGAATTTCTCTACACTCATCCCGATATTCAGGATGTACAGGTGATTGGTGTGCCGGATCCAAAGTTCGGCGAACAGGTTTGCGCGTGGATTAAATGCCGGGAGGGAGCGTCGTTGACGGAGGCAGACGTAAAGTCCTTCTGCCACAACAGGATTACTCACTTTAAAACGCCGCATTATGTACGTCTGGTGACAGATTTTCCGATGACAGTCACCGGCAAAGTACAAAAATACAAGATGCGCGAAACGATGATGGAAGAGCTGGGGTTAGCGGATCCGGGTAGCCTGGCCAGTTAGACTACGGGCGCTGATGACAGGCGCTAAACAGAGCCGTTCGGGCTGTCGTTGCTCCGCAATTTCCCGCGGACGATTATTCTCCCGGTTGTCCATGGGCTTGCAGGTAAATGAGTTGCCGGTCGAGCAGCGCTCTCTGGTTTGGCGCGAAGCTGACAAAGCGGGCGGTCTCCTGGGCGTTGGGTAGTGTCTCGAACGTTGCACAATCGACGAACCCGGCGTGTGCGTCGAGGGGTTTGGCCACCAATATTTGCCAGGGACCCGCCAGAGGTAGCAGCGCGGCCAGCTGTTGCAGGTGTTCCTGGCGATCCAGGTCGGCGATCAGGGTGGAGCTGGTACGGGTTTCCGGCGTCGCGCTCAACGCAGCGGAAAGTTCGATGGCCACACCCTGATCCTGCGCCTGGCTACGAATAATTTCCAGCGTTGCACAGGCGCACAGTAGCGCGTGTAAAGCCTGATCGCCGTCTGCGGTCGCTCCGGCAAAGCGTATAAAGACGCTCTGTTGAAAACTGCTGAGACGTTTACCGTCATACAATCGACAGGCTCGATCGAGAGTTCGGTCCAGTCCGGATAATAAATGTTCAAAATTGTCCCTGCTGAGTTGCGCTTTAAGGCGTGGCAGGTTGCTGCAGTGTAATGCCAGGGTGCAGGCGAAGCGGGGTGTGCCGCCATCGCTGACTCCGACATTGACCAACAATGGCGCGATGCGACGTTCGAGGTTGGCCAGATCGTCGCCGTTACTAATATCGTCGCTGTTATCGCTTGCGGGTAGCTGTTGGTAGAGTGAGCGCAAACGGGAGCTGATGCGATGACCTTGTTTAAACAACCAGGCCGACAACACCACCGCGGCGCCAAGCCATACCGTCAGGGCGATCCACAGTGCGGCGTAGGCGCGGGAAAAAACCTCGTGACCTCGCAGCTCGATACGGACATAACCACTGATGCTATCCTCAACAGACACCGAACTGGTAAATGCGACGGGCGTGCGACCCTGCATGATGGAGCGCTGGCTTTGGGCGAGCAGATCGTGGTTCAGGTCAAAAACCGATGCCCGTTCGACGCTGGGGGTGCGTGCCACCAACTGTTCCACCACAACCTGCAGGCTGACGGTATCCGCATGCACCATGGCCGACTTGGCCGACTGAGCCAGCTGGGCTGCTAATGTTTCTCCGATAACTGCCTGTTGCTGTACTGAGAGCGCGGACAGCTGCGCATACAAAAAAACCGTCAGCGCGATACCGAAAGCGGACATGATGCAAGTCGCAATCAGCGGTAAGCGAACACTCAGCGCGCGGGACACAAACATAGTCGCTCTCGGGAGATTTAACGGATGCTATCTTATCAGTCGCTCCCCTATAATAGCGATTCCAATTGATGTGGTAACACGACGTTGTGAAAGAAATTTTGCTGATAAATGTAGCGGGCGAAGACAAACCCGGGGTGACCAGTGCGGTTACCGCTGTGCTGGCCGAGTGCGGCGCCAACGTGCTCGATATCGGCCAGGCGGTTATTCACGACACCCTGAATCTCGGCATGTTGGTGGAAGTTTCGACGGGACTGCAGGCGCAGCTATCAAAAGACGTGCTGTCCAGCGTACACGAGTTGGGCATGCAGGCTCGATTTCAGGTGATCAGCGACGAGAGTTACTGTCACTGGGTGGCCCAGCAGGGCAAGCCGCGGCATATTGTTACCCTGTTGGCGCGGCGTATCAGCGCCGAACATATCGCTCGCATTACCGCGGTCACTGCCTTACACCATTTAAATATCGATAAAATCCAGCGCCTGTCCGGTCGCGTGCCGCTGCATAACAGTGACGGGGCGAGCAAGGCCTGTGTGGAGTTTTCGGTGCGCGGCGAGGCTCTGGATTTAAGCGAATTTCGTTCATCCCTTCTGGAACTGGCGGCCGAACTGGATGTGGATATTGCCTACCAGGAGGACGACATCTTCCGGCGCCATCGACGTTTGGTGGTTTTTGACATGGACTCGACCCTGATCGACGCTGAGGTCATTGACGAGCTGGCGAAGGAGATGGGGGTTGGCGACGAAGTAGCGGCTATTACTGAAGCGGCCATGCGGGGAGATCTGGATTTCCGTCAGAGTCTGCTGCGTCGTGTCGCGTTGTTAAAGGGTCTTGATGCAGGTGCCCTCGAACGGGTCGCGGGGCGCTTGCACATGACCGAAGGAGCAGAGCATTTAATTGCAATACTGAAAAAGTTAGGTTATCGCACGGCCATCGTGTCCGGTGGCTTTGACTATTTCGCTCACCTTATTCAGGCGCGATTAGGTATTGATTACGTATACGCTAATGAGCTGGAGATTGTTGACGGCGCGCTGACCGGCGCGGTGCGGGGCGCGGTGGTCGATGGCGCGCGCAAGGCCGAATTACTGACCGAGCTCGCCGCCAGGGAAAACATCTGTCTCGAACAGACCATTGCCGTGGGCGATGGCGCCAATGATCTGGCAATGTTGAACATCGCTGGATTAGGTATTGCCTTTCGCGCTAAACCGCTGGTCAAGGCCAGTGCGAAGCAGGCGATTACCCATTTGGGTCTGGACGGCGTGCTTTATCTGATGGGAATCAGCGATCGGGATACGCGGGACTGATTAGTGTGAACAGGCCCTAGCCTTCCTCGTTGAAATCGTAATTCATGGTGCTTTGCGGTGACTGAATATAATGTCCCTGAATGTACTGCACCCCGTACTGCCAAAGGGCGGGAATCATTCCCGGGTTTTCGATAAATGGCACAATCACACACTGGTCTTCGCCGCGTAGCGCGTTGATCAGATCGTGCATGGCGTCCACCGCCGCCTCATCCGATCGCGCACGTTCGACAATCAGCAGATCAAGTTTCACAAAATCCACCGACAGTTTCTTTAAAATATTTAGAGGATTGATTGCAATCCCGAAGTGCGTGAGAGCCGTTTTGCTGCCCAGTTTTTTGAGGTCGTCGAGCAATTTTATCGCGTGGTTAAGCTGGCGACTGACGTCAATTTCCCGCATTTGAAAAACCAGTGACGCGGCATCCAGATTGGCAGCCTTGAGCGCTACTTTGAGCCACGGCATAAATTGCGAGTCCCGCATGCTGGCTGCGCTGATATGAACAAACAGTTTGGTTTGTGGGCGAACCTTGTGTTTTTCCACCAGCCTTTTCATCGACTCCATAATAATCCAGCGATCAATATCACTGGCGACATCCGTTTTGAATACGCGATCAATAAAATCCTGTGGAATCTCCTTTGGGTAAGCATCCATTTTTGGTCGCATTAAAACTTCGTAAAACTCCGATTTTTCTCCATGTATGGAGGCGATTGGCTGGAATGTAATATCGAGTAAACGTTTCTCAAGCAACTGTTTGCCGAAGCGCACGATGTCCGCTTCCGCAAGATCGGTCGCCGTGGGCTCAAACACCTCTTCAAACAGATGCGCCGCATTACCCGCCACATCCGGGCTGCTACCATCGATTTTCGCAATAGCTTTCTGGCAAAAGCTGATGCATCCCTCGGCGGTGGAAGAGCTGTCGCTGATGGTATACAGACCCGCGCTTAAGGTGACCGAGTAGGTTTGCTCGCCTACTTCAAATACTTTTTCGGCGACGGTTTTGAGTAAAGCGGTGGCTTGCGCCAGGGCGTCGTCCGGGCTGATTTTGTCCACCAGGAGCACAAAGGCATCCTCGCGTATGCGACCAAATACAGAGGCGCCCGATACCTGTTCCGACACAAACTGCGCGACATGGGTGGCCACGTCTTCAGCGATTTTTATGCCAGCGCTTTCCTGTAAGGTGGCGAAACGATCGATGCGGATATAATGCAGAACGGTGCTCGCTTCGGAGCGCGAAGATTTACGAATCGCCGCGCTGATATGTTCGAGCATGTTGCGCAGTGCAATGGCGCCAACTGCCGACACTGGTTGGGGAGTTTCGGCGGCATTTTCGGCGGAGAGATGAAATGGCGACAGCAATTCCTTGCGTACCAGGAATTGCAGTGCCGGGTCTCCCTGATACTCTACCTGGGTGATATCCACCGGAATGTCGAAGGTGGCGTTATCGGGTTTAACGCCGACAAATTTGAGCGTTGTATTTTCCACGGAGTCGTCGGCAGTGAGCGGTTTTAAATACGGCTTTAACTCCCCCTGGAAAGATTCTTCGGCGGAATCCACCACCGGCAGTAACACCATGCCATCTGCTTCGAGATAGCCGAACAGGTTGGCATAGGTGTCGTTGACAAAGACGTAGGTGCCTTCCTGCACGATCGCAATGGCATCCCTGGAACTCGCCATTAATCCGTCGCAGCGTTCTTCGGTGGCCGTGTAGCGCTGCTTCCAGTAGCGCTGTTTTCGGCGCTGGTCGAGATTGTAAAGGGTGCGCGATACTACCTGCAGCAGGTGCTGATCCTCGTCCATCGGTACCACGTCCGTGGCACCCATACGCAACCCGTCGACCGTATAGTTGGCGTCGTGCTCGGCGGGGATCAATATTACCGGGATATCCCGGTTAAGCTTGCGTATTTCGCTGAATATGGTTTTGGTGGGTGGATTGCGGTTGTCGAACTGAACCAGCGCGATGTCCCATTTTTGTTCCTGCAGCAACTTGGTCAGGACTTCCTTGCTATCACAGTGCTGCTGATTAACCTTGTAGGACGCATTGCGTAACAGGCTGACCAGCCGATTGGCGTCGTCGACATTGTCGTGGACAAGTAGCAGGTTGAGTGTGCCGTCGTTTTCCATCGGTGCCCTGTATGCCAACCATCATCAGATTTGGCGCGTAGCCGATATCCGCCGTGCTGGCTGCGGTCGGGTTCTGCGTATGCCGGGTATTATAGGTGGAGACACATCATTATCTCCAGCTGGTTGTCAGACGACGCCCGCGATCGCTTTAACTTTGAATCGCGACAGATGGAAGGTGGTGTCGGTGGGATCTCCCAGGATGTACCTTTGGTCGCGGGTGCTGGACAACAGGGAAATTTGGTTGTGCTGCTTGAAGGGCATGGACGGTACAATCACCTCCGCATTGGTCGGTGTCTGATCGCCGTCCTTAACGTGTGTTTCCTCCCGAAACAGTAACCCGGGCAAATACGGTGAGGTGGCCCGTTGATCGCTGATAACGCAGGCTGCGCAGGGCTCCACCGCAAGCTGAAGTTTCTCAATACCGACCACCCGCTTCAGGTGCGGCGTAATATGAATCCAGCGAATAATTCCCAGGGTCCAGTGGTGGTCCGGTTGCGAGGCTTCTTTGGTCGCGATCAGCTCCCCCGGGGAGAGTTGTTTGGGTTCATCGGCAAACTCAATACAGGCGCCGCGTTCGCTGGTATTCAGCCGTCGCGCCTGGTGGTGGACGGGTGGGCGCGACGTACTTCCTGGCACCGCAACGCCCCCGTCGGGCGGCGCGGACGGGGCGGGATTTGCCCCGGCTGGTTCCGCCGATTCGCCGTGGCGCGCCTGGGTATCGTAGCTGCTCTGCTCCCAGGCATCGTCATTACCCATTAATTTGTTATGTGATTTCGCGTTTGCCCCAAACAATTCGTAGGCTTTCAGATTGTGATGTTTATCCGCGTCGTTGAGGAACTCGTCGACGCTGTGATATCCGCTCAGTTCATTGTGAATGGCGGTCAATCCGAGCACCACCTGTACCGGGGTTTGATCTTCCAGGTGCTCCTCGCTACGCACTTTTTCCTGATCCCA
>JBFJMM010000050.1:0-12015 GCA_041633885.1 Porticoccaceae bacterium | reverse complement strand
CGCTCTATTGTTGGCGACGGCTTCAAAACCCTGAACGAAGGCCAACGGGTACAGTTCGAAGTTACCCAGGGTCAGAAAGGCCCGCAAGCGGAAAACGTTACCCCTGTCTGATTGATCTGCGTGCCGGATCTATTTGGTCCGGAGACAACGACAGTAAAAATAAACCCCCGGTCATGATCCATGACCGGGGGTTTATTTTTTCCGGGATGGTAGTGAGGGGTTGCTGGCGCGCGGTCGCCGCGCAAAATACGTGGCCAGCAGACGGTATTCGTTTTCTCGGGGACTATTTTTGCGCCATGCCAGGTCGATGGAGCGCAACACCTTTTTTTCGCTGAAGGGTCTTGTGTCGATATTGCCAAAGCCCGACAAAATACCGGTGTCTACTGCCATCTGTGGTAGCAGGGTGACGCCGACGCCACTGGCGACCATAGGCACAATGGTATGCAGGCTGGTGGCCTCAAACGACAGGGAAACCTGACGATCAATCAGTTTGCAGGCCTCCAGAGCGTGGTCGCGCAGGCAGTGACCCTGTTCGAGCAGTAGAATGTCGTGGCCTTTCAGATCTTTCGTTTTGAGTTGCTCAATTTTACCGAGTGGGTGCTGTTTGGGACAGGCCAGTAGAAAAGGATCTTCGAATAGATGTTCAATGGTGACGTTAGTCATGGGATAGGGCAGCGCCAGAAGGATCAGGTCAAGTTCCCCCATCTGCAATAGATTGACCAGATTTTCCGACAGGTCCTCGCGTATTAATAGCTGCAGCCGCGGATAATCACGACGCAGCCGACGCAGGGTGTCGGGCAGTACAAAGGGCGCGATGGTGGGTATGACCCCGAGCCGTATACGGTTGCTAAATGGCTCCAGCGACTGGGCGGCCTGTTCGACCAGCGCTTCGACGTCGGCCAGAATATGGCGGGCTCTCGCCACCACCTGTTCACCGGTGGCCGTGATCATCACCGATTTGTTGCTGCGTTCGAGGAGCGCGACTCCCAGTGACTGTTCCAGCTCGTGAATGCCCGCGCTGAGGGTGGACTGGGTGACGTGACAGGCTTTGGCGGCGTTGCCAAAGTGCAGAGTTTCGGCAACGGTGCATAAATATTTCAGCTGTTTCAGCGTGGGTTTTATTGCCATCGATAAATCCGATCAAAATAATTTAAAAAATTCACTTTACCGATTGTAGCCAAGTCACTAAGGTAAGCACAAGCCGCTAGGGCTGTTGTTAAACATGGCTCACTTGGAGCCACCATAACCACGATCAGGAGTAGAAGCATGTCTCTCAAAGGAACCAAAACCGAAACCAACCTGAAAGACGCCTTTGCGGGCGAATCCCAGGCCAATCGCCGCTATCTGTATTTCGCCGCCAAAGCGGATGTCGAGGGTTACAACGATGTGGCAGTTGTGTTCCGTTCCACCGCTGAAGGTGAAACCGGACATGCCCACGGCCACCTGGAGTATCTGGAAGCGGTCGGTGACCCGGCCACTGGATTGCCGATTGGCGCGACCTCCGATAACCTGAAAGCGGCGATCGCGGGCGAGACCCACGAATACACGGATATGTATCCGGGTATGGCGAAAAGCGCCCGCGGTGAAGGGTTTGATGAAATCGCCGACTGGTTTGAGACCCTGGCCAAGGCCGAACGCAGTCACGCCAACCGTTTCCAGAAAGCGCTGGATAATCTCGATGCCTGACCGTTTGGCAACCGGGGACTGACGTCCAAAACTATCGCGGGGCGCGCTACGCCGATTGTGGCGGCCCCGTGACTTTCGATTTACAAGAGACAGGTTATGAGTAACGACGCGAAATTCCGGGAAGGTAGCCTGGAGGCGCCGACGCGCCACCCCATAGCGTGGCAGACACCCGAGTTCTGGGATCGCGACAATCTCAATCAGGAACTGGAGCGGGTGTTCGACATCTGTCACGGCTGTCGTCGCTGCGTCAGCCTGTGCGATGCTTTTCCGACCCTGTTCGACCTGGTGGACGAATCAGACACCATGGAAGTGGACGGCGTGGACGTGGCGGACTACCGCAAGGTGGTCGATCAATGCTACATGTGCGACATGTGTTACATGAGTAAATGCCCCTACGTGCCGCCCCATGAGTGGAATGTGGATTTTCCCCATTTGATGTTGCGCGCCAAGGCGCTCAACTTTAAAGAACAGGGCGCGTCTTTTCGGGACCGCACCCTGACCAGTACGGATCGGGTGGGTAAGCTGGCCACCATCCCCCTGGTGGATGTGACCGTCAATGCGCTCAACCGCAACGGTCTGTTCCGCAAGGCGTTGCAGGGCACACTGGGCGTGCATGAAAAAGCACCGGTGCCCGAATACCACAGCAAGACGCTGCGCAAGCGAGTGAAGGCGCTGGAGCGGGACATCCCCGCGGTGGGTGCGGGCAACACCACCGGTAAAGTGGCGATGTTTGTCACCTGTTACGGTAACTACAACAGCCCCCATCTGGGCGACGACTTTTATCGGGTGTTTCAGCACAACGGCATTCATATTGAAGTGGTGTCAAAGGAACAGTGCTGCGGTATGCCCAAGCTCGAACTCGGGGACCTGGATGCGGTGGTGCGCGCCAAGGAGGCCAATATTCCAGTGCTGGCCAAGCTGGTGGACGAGGGCTACGACCTGATCGCGCCGGTGCCATCGTGCGTACTCATGTTCAAGCAGGAACTGCCGCTGATGTTTCCCGAAGACGCGGCGGTACGCAAAGTGCAAAAAGCTTTTTTTGACCCCTTCGAATACCTGTTTTTACGCCACAGGGCCGGTCTGCTGAATACCGCGTTCGCGCAGGGGCTGGGGGATATCAGTTATCACGTCGCCTGTCATTTGCGGGTGCAGAATATCGGCCTTAAAACCCGCGATGTTCTCAATTTGATTCCGGATACCACCGTGCACCCCCAGGAGCGCTGCTCCGGCCACGATGGCACCTATGCGGTAAAGCGCGAAACCTACGACAAAGCCGTTAAAATTGCGCGTCCGGTGGTGCGTAAGGTTAACGAGCTTAAATCGAATCACCTGGCGAGCGATTGCCCGATGGCGGCCAGCCATATTGCGAATCTGGCGGAGCGGGACGAAAAACCAGAGCATCCCATGACCCTGCTGCGCAAAGCTTATGGGCTGTGAGCAGTTGTTTAAGCCCCGAAAAAATTGCCGAGGAGAGGTGTAGTGAACAAGTTATCGCGTAACGATCTGTGGTCCCTGGAAGAGTACGCCGAACGCCGCCCGGCGTTTCGTCAGCAGGTACTGGCCCACAAAAAACTCCGCCAGGTGGCCCTGGGTGAACACGCGCGACTGTATTTTGAGGATCGTCTGACCATTCAGTATCAAATTCAGGAAATGCTGCGTATTGAGCGGGTGTTCGAGGCGGCGGGGATTGAGGAGGAACTGGATGCCTATAATCCGTTGATTGGGGACGGTTGCAACTGGAAAGCGACGTTTATGATCGAATATGAAGACGTGGCGGAACGCCAGGAGAAGTTGGCGCAGTTGCAGGGTATAGAGGATAAAGTGTGGGCGCGGGTCGATGGCTTCGATAAGGTTTTTCCCATCGCCGATGAAGATATGGACCGCTCGACAATGGACAAGACTTCTGCGGTGCACTTTCTACGCTTTGAGTTAACAGCCGCGATGATCCACGGTCTGAAAGCCGGGGCAGGTCTGGCGTTTGGCTGTGATCACCCGGCCTACCCGTTGGCGGGGGACGTGGTCCCCGATGAGATTCGCGAATCGTTACTGGGTGACCTGGACGACGCTCTCATTAACTGATGGGGTGTCGTTGACACAGCGCCCCATTGAAACCTACTCAAATCTACCTGGTGCCTTGTGACCGGATGGTTGGCGCAGGGGTGGTCGCGGCTGGTAACCGCCGTGCCGGGCACCTTGGCCGTGGTCAGACCTGTGGTGTCCACGGTCACCGTGGGTACTGTGGTGGTTGGAATGAGAGCCCCCGTAATAGACACCAAGACGCCATTTGGAAGAACCCCAGTTTGTCCCGTGGTGTACATCCTGGTGGTACTCGCGGCCGTAATAGCCGGGTGGGTAGTAGCCAGCCGCGTGGTAAGGGGGGTAGCTGCCCCCGTCATAGTACGGGGCATTGAGGGCAACCGGCGGTGCAGTGGCGTAGTACTGAGCGGCGGCTTCCCGTTGTCGCTGCGCGGCTTCCAGACGCTCCTTTTCGCGATCCTTGCGATCGTCCTGCAGGCGCCTGGTGGTGGCTGCCAGCTGCTCCAGTGCGGCTTTTTGCGTCGCCAGGGCATCCTTGTCCAGATCCGCCGTCGAGCGAATGCGGATAACTTCCACCTTGACGGCGCCCGTCAGGGGATCATCCCCGTAAAACACATGCCCCGCTGCATCGGTGGATTTATAGATAACGCCCTCCGCTGCGAGCGCCACAGTGACCGACAGGCACACCAGCAGGCTGGTCAGTAGCCACTGAGCACAAATTTTTTTCCGATAGTGGATCATGGTGCTGAGTCTCCCGCACGGGTGCGCTGCGCTATTTATAATCCGCTTTGCAGGTGAATTCCAGGCGTTTGTACCTTTCTTTGGACAGCGGGTCACTGGTGTAAGTTTCAGGGCGCACTTGATCCAGTGCATGGGCGTCACGGATCAGGCAGCGCATAATGGCCTATTCGGCAGGGGAGAATTAGATAATTGTGGAAGACCTTACTCATCTAGCGTTGATCTGGGGCGGCGTATATATCGCCGGTTATCTGGCCAACAAGACGAAATTAACGCCGGTTCTGTATTTTCTCGCCTTCGGTTGTCTGATGGTAAATATCGGCTGGTTGCCGGTGGAAAGCACCGCGTTTATTCAGGGCTTTTCCGAAGTCGGCATTATTCTGATCATGTTTGCGCTGGGATTTGAGGAAAGTACCGACAATTTTCTCAAGACGGTCAAGCGCGCCTGGGGTATAGCCTTTTTTGGCGCCCTGGTGCCGTTCACCATTGCGTATTCCGTGGCGGTCTATTTTTGGCACGATCGCGATATGGCGTTGCTGGTGGGGCTGGCGATGACGGCCACGGCGGTATCGCTGACCATGGTATCGCTGAAAGCGGAAGGGTTGCAGTCGTCGCGGGTGGCCACCGGGATTATGACGTCGGCGGTTCTTGACTCCATTGCATCGCTGGCGCTGGTGGCAATTCTACTGCCGTTGGCCCTGGGGGGTGGTGGCCTGAGTGTGGTGGAAATCGAAATGGTGGTGCTTAAAGCGCTGGCATTTTTTGTCGTGATTGCCGTTATCGGCGGCTGGCTGTTTCCCCACGACATGAGCCGTTCGGTGATGCGTCATGTTCCCTTTCTGAAATCCTACGGAGTGCGACATTTCCTGTCACTGGGCAATGGTGAGCACGCCACGCTGGCGATGTTGTTACTCGCGGTGACGATAGGCATTCTCGCGCATTTTTTTGGTTTGCACCCGGCCATTGGGGCCTATATGGCAGGTTTGATCCTCAAGGAAGAATACTTTCGCCTGACGGAGGATAACGACACGCAGATGTACCATAACAACAAGCGCATTATCGACAATGTGGCGTTTTCCTGGATCGGCCCAGTCTTTTTCGTGGACCTGGGTGCCAAGCTGGTATTTGAGTGGACCACGGTTGTAGCGGTGATACCGGAAACCTTAGTGCTGACCGTGGGACTGATTATCGGGCAGATTACGGCGGCGGCGTTGGCGGCGCGCTACACCGGCGGATTTACGTTTGCGGAAGCTATGATGATCGGATTTGGTATGCTGGGCCGCGCCGAACTGGCGTTTGTGGTGATGGATATCGCCTATGTGGAGCACAGTATCTTTACCAAAGAAGCGTTTTATACCCTGATGATTACTGCTTTCTGGTTGAACCTTGCGGTTCCGATCACGATTAAACTGTGGAAGCCATATTTCCTTGCCGCACAGCAGTCAGGGCGGGGAACCTGAGACAGGTGGGGTGCGCGCAAGCGCCACTCCGCACCGGGGGTGTTACCTAGTTGCCATTACTGGAGCGGATCCGGATACGGGGCTGGCGAAACAGTTCGCCGTCGTCGTCCAGTATCGCGAACGTATCGGTTTCCTCGCTCCGTACAAACGGTATCGGATGTTGCGACTGGGGCTTGCGCACGAAGCGTAGTTGCCAGCCGAACGCGGCGATGCGTCGTAGTGCACCCAATTGTTTTTCGGTCAGGATGTCCTGCAGATTAGTGGGCAGCGCAGCTGCGCTTTTCCGTTTATCCATACACCTAACCATTTGATTTGTTTATAGTATGTCTAACTGGATCAAGGAGTCAGATAGTGCCCGGTCCGGTACGGCACAAACAGCGCGGCCGACCATTATGCGCGCTCGGCACAAAAGGTCAACCGGGGGTTGATAAGCCGCCGTTCACACTTAGCGTCTGTCCCGTTATCGCATCGGAGGCGGGGCTGGCGAAAAAAGCCGCCGCCTCCGCGATATCTTCCGTGGTGACATCGAAGATCATGCGCTTGCGTAAACCTTCCAGCATGCCTTTTTTATTGCCGTGAGCATCCGTTTTGTCCGCCAGGGGAGCGGAGCTTTGCCCCCAGCGGGGAATAGCATCCGAAATAAAACTCATGGATACCACGTTAATACGAATATTTTTGCGGCCCAATTCGCGGGCCAGCGAGCGGCACATCTGCATCATCGCGCTGGTGGCACCGCCGATCATGGACTCGCCAACCGTTGCGACTCGCCCCGCATCGGTACCCAACATGACCATCTTCCCACCGCCGTGGGCAGCCATATGCCGCGCAACCGCCTGGATGGCGTAGGCGCGGCTCAGCCAGTGGCTCCTGATATAGTGGTCCATATCGCCGTGGTCCATTTCCTGAAACAATCGAAAGGGCAGGGAGTCAGCGCTGGCGGCGGCCCCGCTGGCCACCAGAATGTCGATGTTGCCGAATTGTGCCACCACCTGCTCGACCATGGTTTCAACTTGAGCGCCGTCGGTAATGTCGGCCTGTGCAAAATGCGCGCGTCCGCCTGCGGCTTCAATGTCGCGCACTACCTGTAGTCCGGTGTCGGCATTGCGACCGTTAACGACCACTTCGGCGCCGAGTTGGGCCAGTCGCAGTGCGACGGCACGGCCAATAAAGGCAGTGGCGCCGGTCACCAGAGCAATTTTTCCGGACAGGTTGTATTTTGGATCCTGGGTCATGGTTCTTTCACCTGGGTTGTAGTTCTCAGATATGGGTCATACGTTGCTCGCCATGGACCATGGTGCAATGATCCGCGCTGGTTGGCAGCTGTGAGGCAAGCTGGCTGGTGCAGCGTCAACGCAGTCACGCCATCGAAAACGCAGGGCGCCCAAAATACGTGAAAACAGTGGCCGTTGCCACCCTGTTTATCAGGTGTGGGCATCCTACTTTGCGATTAGTTATCTGGTGACGGGCCAATAGGAAGGTGGGGACGGTTACGCTACCATAGCCTGCCTCAAGTTTTGGCACCGACCATTATGCATCTTACCCAGGCGCTGCATCGCGCATTGCAACAACGCCCGCTGGATACCGCCATTGTGTGCGGTGAACGCCGACTCACCTGGGCGGAATTCGGTCGACGCACGGCGCGGCTGGCCGCCGGGTTGACGAGTCTCGGCCTGCAGGCGGGGGACCGGGTGGCGATGCTGGCGCACAATTGTCCCGAGTATTTTGAGTTTTACTATGGGGTGCCCTGGGCTGGCGGCGTGGTGGTGCCACTTAATCACCGCCTTGCTGCAGCCGAATTGGCGCATATTCTCAACGATTCGGGTGCGCGAATTTTAATTGCCCAGCGCTGCTTTCAGGGGCTGGTGGAAACATTGCGCGAAGATGTCGACGGCCTGGAAGCGGTCCTGTATTTTGACCCCGACGGCACACCCGAAGCATCCATCTCCAGCGATTATGAGCGCCTGATCGCCGATTATTCGGGTGCCCCGGATCAACGGCGCGGGTACGAAGATCTGGCCGCCATCGTGTATACGGGGGGGACCACCGGATTGCCAAAGGGTGTGGCTCTGTCCCATCGCAACCTGATAGTCAACGCCATGGGCAGTATCGCCAACTATGTATTTACCGACGAAACTGTGTATCTGCACGCGACGCCGTTATTTCACGCGGCGGGGGCTTCGCGGGTTTATACTCTGGTTAGCGGACAGACCAAAAATATCATTCTGCCGACCTTTGATGTTACCGGGATGTTGCAGGCCATTGAAACCCATGGGGTGACCAACGTGCTGCTGGTGCCAACCATGATTAACCGCCTGGTTCACCACCCGGATCTGCACCGGTACGATATAACGAGTCTCGCGGCGATTACCTACGGTGCCTCGCCGATGTCGCAAACCCTGATGCGCGACGCATTGATAGCGCTTCCCACTGTACAGTTCAACCAGTCTTACGGTATGACCGAGTTATCCCCTGCGGCGACCTTTCTCCCGTCTCGTTATCACGTACTGGACGGCCCGGACGCCGGGCGCATGGCTTCCTGTGGCCGCGCCATCGCTAATGCGGAGCTGCGTATAGTGGACGCCAACGACGAGCCCGTGGCGACGGGGGAGATTGGCGAAATCGTGCTGCGTGGACCGATGGTGATGCTGGGTTACTGGAACAACCCGGAAGCGACGGCGCAGGCGCTGCGGGGCGGCTGGTATCACACCGGTGATGCCGCCTACCTGGATGCCGAGGGGTTTGTGTATATCGTCGATCGTATCAAGGATATGGTGGTCACCGGCGGTGAAAATGTGTACTGCGTGGAAGTGGAAAACTGTATTGCGCAAATGGCGGGGGTCAACGAGTGCGCGGTGTTTGGCATTCCCCACGATGAGTGGGGGGAGGCACTGCATGCGGTGGTGGTGCCGCACGCCGGTCAAACCCTGGCGGAGCAGGATGTTATCAGCCACTGCAGGGGGCTTCTGGGGGGCTTCAAGTGTCCGCGCACGGTGTCCATTCAGACCGAGCCGTTGCCTCTCTCGGGGGTGGGTAAGGTATTAAAAACGGAATTGCGCAAACCCTACTGGTCGGGACGCCGACGGCAGGTTAACTGAGACGGTTGCTCCGTGAAAAAAAGTCCGGGGAGGAGCGGAGTTACTCGTTTTCATGGCGGGGTGATACCTGGGGCACCAGGTCTTCGTCGATGCTTACATCCAGGGTAATGGGGCGGCAGCATACCGCGCAATCTTCAATGTAGGTTTGTTCGGGCACCGAGCAGTCGATCAGGATTTCGATGTTTTCCCCGCAATAGGGGCAACTGATTGCGGCTGTTTCCTGCATGTTATTACCCATTGCGTTGCCTGGCTGGTGAAACTACGACAGCGCGAGTATAACCCGGCAGGGTTCGACGCCGAAGTGCGGAGCGGATACACTGAATTGATTTTGTGCAAACCTTTTTTGCGAATATTGAGAAATTACCAATGAGCGACGCACGATGACTTACGCCGCCATCACTGGCTGGGGCAAATGCCTGCCCCCCGCGATATTGTCCAATCAGGATTTGAGCCATTTTATCGATACGGATGACGAGTGGATTCGCAGTCGTACCGGTATGCAGGAGCGCCGTATATCCCACGTGCCGGTTAGCGATCTAGCGCACGTAGCCTGTGTCCGCGCCCTCGCCGCGGCCGGTGTCAACGCGCAAGATATCGAATTGATCGTGTTTGGCGGTTGCAGCTTTGACGACATGGTGCCAAATACCGCGTCGCGGGTGCAGCAGTTACTGGGAGCGGTCAACGCGGCCGCCATGGATGTCAATACGGCCTGTACCAGCGGCATGTATGCCCTGTCCACCGCGACCGCAATGATCCGCACGGGGGTGGTTAAAAATGCCCTGGTGATCGGCGCGGAAGTGATCAGTCCGGTAATGGACTGGAGCGATCGCAATGTCGCCGTGCTGTTTGGCGACGGGGCGGCGGCATTGGTACTTGAGGCGAGCGAGGAAGAGAGCGGCGTGCTCGAACAGGCGCTCGGGTGTTTTGGTGAGTCGCGGGACATTTTGGCAGTGCATGGCTGGGGGCTGGCGAAGGCCAACCAGGGTTGGCAGCTTGGCAAAACCCAGTGGAGTTTTGAGGGACAGGAAATATTTAAAAAGGCTGTCAGTGGTATGGGACAGGCGGTAGCCGAGGTGTTGTCCCGCACAAACTTGTGCGCCGAGGACATCGATCTGGTGGTGCCACACCAGGCCAATCTCAGAATTATTGACGCGCTGGCAAAACGAATGAATGTGGGGGCAGACAAGATATTTGTGAATATCCACCGCTACGGAAATATGTCCGCGGCGACGATTCTGGTGGCGCTGGTGGAGGCGGTGGAAGAGGGGCGCGTGAAGCCTGGCGGCCTGGTGCTCATGCCCGCGTTCGGTGGCGGTCTGACCTGGAGCGCTCATCTGGTAAAGTGGGGGCAGCGCACGCAACCCGCGGGGTTGAGCACTGTGGAGTTGCCGCCCTGTGACAAAACAGGTTTGGAGTTAGTGCAGGCCGTGGTGGCCGCGAAACAACGGCACGAATTTCCTGGCTAAACACTGGTTACAAACTTGATCAACGACGACCGAAATGGGAGAGAGTGATGGGTGGACCGCTACAGGGGTTTAAGGTTATTGAGCTGGCAGGTATTGGGCCGGCACCGATGACGGCGATGATGCTGTCGGATATGGGGGCGGATGTGATTCGTATCGACCGTACCCAGGACGCGGGGCTGGGGATCGCCATGGATACGCGCTTCAGCTTTACCGGTCGCGGCCGTCGCTCGGTGGCAGTGGATCTGAAAAATCCGCAAGGTATCGCCGCGTTGCTAAAGATGATTGATCAGGCCGATGCGCTGGTCGAAGGATTTCGTCCCGGGGTAATGGAACGCTTGGGTCTGGGTCCGGATATTTGTCTGGCCCGTAATGCCCGGCTGGTATATGGCCGCATTACCGGCTGGGGTCAGGCAGGTCCACTGGCCCAGGCCGCCGGGCACGATCTGAACTATATTGCGCTGTCTGGGGCCTTGCACGCCATTGGTCTGAGCGATGACCAGCCGCCCGCGCCACCCCTGAATCTGGTGGGGGATTACGGTGGCGGGACCCTGTACATGGTGGTCGGCATTCTGGCGGCACTGTTGTCCGCACGGAACACCGGGAAAGGGCAGGTGGTCGACGCGGGCATGGTGGACGGCGCGCTGTCACTGATGACCGCCACTTACGGCATGCTCGCCGCGGGCATCCATCAGGATAAAAGGGGCAGCAATATTCTCGACAGCGGTGCACACTTCTACACCACTTATCGCACCAAAGACGGGAAATATGTTTCTATCGCCTCGATCGAACCGAAATTTTACGCCGAATTGCTGGAAAAACTGGCGCTTGATCCGGCGTCCCTTCCTGAACAGATGGAGCGCAGCCAATGGCCGGCGATGAAAGAAAAATTCCAGCAAATATTTCTGACCAAAACGCGGGATGAATGGTGCCAGTTGATGGAGAATACGGATATCTGTTTTGCTCCGGTACTGGGTTTAACGGAGGCGCCGCACTACCATCACAACCAGCAACGCGGCGCGTTTGTCGAGTGCGACGGCGAATGGCATCCCGCTCCCGCACCGCGCTTTTTGGGCACCCCTTCGTCAATCAAAGGTCCCACCCCAGCGGCGGGACAACACAGTGAGGAGGCGATGGCGGACTGGGGGCTGAGTCGGGAAGAAATCGCTGCCCTCAAAGCTGGAGGTGCCATCCGCTGACCGGCGACCAAAAAGCAGCTGGCAAGCCGTTTGAAAAAATGATCGTCGACAAATTTTATGCTCAACACAGGGGGTTCAGGTTATGGTTAATTTAAAGACCGCTACATCCGAACAGATGGAAAAAGTGTTGCCTTATCTTAAGGTTTTTTCTTCTTTGAACGAAAAAGTTTATCGTTGGAGTAATGGCCGTTTGATGGGCAAACTGGCCGGCTATGACGTCTGCCTGGTGACCATGACCGGCGCAAAGTCGGGCAAAAAAAGAGTGACGCCGCTGATGTATGTGCCCTACCAGGATGGCGTGATTCTAGTGGCGTCCCAGGGCGGTGCACCGAAAAAT
>JBFJMM010000049.1:0-12027 GCA_041633885.1 Porticoccaceae bacterium | reverse complement strand
TCTCCGGCCACTACCGCATAGGGGCGGCCGAAGCCGATCTCTTCCCTGCCGAATAACAGGCTACCCAGCCAGTCAACGAAGCCCCCGCTGATCCCCAGATCCTCGGGACCTGCAATGAACTGCTCATAGGAGAGACGGGCTGCGACTGGCGGCGGCGGGTAGACTATTGCAACGGCTGTACGACGAAACCGCCGCCGGTGCGATCGCACCGGATCAGGTGCATCTGTTACTACAACAAGCCACCACGGAACTGCCTATGGATACGTCCGAAACCCCCGCCGCTGACAATGTTGAAAATCTGACGTTGATTCGCACCAAAAAGGGCAATATCCGGCCCCGGGGCGTCAACCAGCAACGCTACGTGCGGGCCATACAGACCCACGACATCAGCTTTGGCGTTGGCCCGGCCGGCACCGGCAAGACGTACCTGGCCGTCGCCTGTGCGGTGGAAGCACTATTGCGCGACGAAGTGGAGCGGATTTTACTGGTGCGACCGGCCGTGGAGGCGGGGGAAAAACTCGGCTTTCTGCCGGGCGACATGTCGCAAAAAGTCGATCCTTACCTGCGACCACTGTACGATGCACTGTACGAAATGCTGGGGGTCGAGGCAGTCGGCAAATTAATTGAGCGCGGCGTCATCGAGGTCGCCCCCCTGGCCTTTATGCGCGGACGAACCCTTAACAACTCCTTTATCATTCTCGATGAAAGTCAGAACACCACCCGCGAACAAATGAAAATGTTCCTGACCCGGATTGGCTTCGGCTCCACCGCAGTCATTACCGGAGACACCACCCAGATAGATCTGCCCCGCGGCACCCTCAGCGGTTTACTGCACGCCTGTGAAGTGCTGGCCGAGGTCAACGATATTGCGTTCACCCACTTTCAATCCAGGGACGTGGTGCGCCATCCACTCGTGCAATCCATTGTCGACGCCTATAACGCACACGAAAATCCGCCCGACAGCAGTACGTCCGCAGGGCCCTGATTACCATGCCCGTACGCGTCAATATCGAGAACGTCTCGCGCTGCGATCAGGTGCCCGACCCGACGAATATGCGCCGTTGGCTGACTGCCGCCATCAACCAACATGCCAGCCGGGGAGAAATCAGTGTGCGGCTAGTGGGGGTTGAGGAAGCCGCTGAATTCAACCGGCGCTACCGCAATCAATCGGGGCCGACCAACGTCCTGTCGTTCGTCGCCGATATTCCGGAATTTGTCGACAGCGACCTGCTCGGCGACCTGGTGGTGTGCGCGCCCCTGGTCAACCGGGAGGCCCTGGAACAGGGCAAACCGGCCGCCGCGCACTGGGCTCACATTCTCGTGCACGGCGCGCTGCATCTGCTGGGCTACGACCACATTCAGAACACCGAGGCATTGGAAATGGAAGCACTGGAAACACAAATTCTGGGGGAACTGGGGTTTGCACCACCCTACGCGGGGGACGGCGGCGTGTTACTCGCTGCAGATAACAAGGCAATACCCTCATGAGCGACGACAGCCCCGGCGCCCCTGATCGAACGTGGCTGGAGCGCATCAGTAAGGCGTTGTCCGCCGAGCCGAAATCCCGGGAGGATGTGGTCGACCTGCTCAGAGCGGCGCACGACAACGAGATACTCGATAACGAGGCCTTGGGCATTATGGAGGGCGCCCTTAAAGTCTCCTACCAGCAGGTGCGGGAGATCATGATTCCCCGCTCGCGCATTGTTGTTATCCACTACGATGACAGCCTCGAGGATATTCTCAAGCTGGTGATCGAGTCCAACCACTCGCGCTTCCCGGTGGTGGGTGAGTCCGCCGACGATATCCGCGGCATTCTACTCGCCAAGGAATTATTACCACTGGTTCTCAGTGGTCGTGAGAACTTCAGCATAGATCAGATGATCCGGCCGGCCACTATCATTCCCGAGAGCAAGCGCCTCAATGTACTATTACGCGAGTTTCGCGAACAGCGCTACCACATGGCTATTGTGGTTGACGAGTACGGGGGCGTCGCCGGACTGATCACGATTGAAGACATTCTCGAAGAAATCGTCGGCGATATCGAAGATGAAACCGACGACGACGACGATGATTTCATTCGGCGCCAGGCCGACGATTATTACCTGATCGCGGCGTTGACGCCGATTGAAGATTTTAACGAATATTTTGGAACAGGGCTTAGCGAGGACGAATTCGACACGGTGGGTGGCATCCTTACCCAGGCTTTCGGTCATCTGCCCACGGTGGGGGAAACCATTGTTGTAGAGAATTTTTCTTTTCGGGTCATCGAAGCGGACGGCCGCCAGATCCATCAACTGGAGATGCGGCTGATCGGCAACAAGGATTAGTCGATTATTATGCAGCGTCGCGCCGCAACGGGTCTCTCGCATGTAGTGGCCGCTTTATTCGGCGCGCTGCTCCCCCTGTCTCTCGCACCGATGAACTGGTGGGTCATCGGCCTGGTGTGCACCGCCTGTCTGTGCGTTCTGCTACGCGGCGTTGGACCGCGCCGGGCGTTTACGCTGGCGTTGGCTTACGGTACCGCCATGTTCTGCACCGGCGCCACCTGGGTGTATGTGAGCATTCACGAATATGGCCAGGCGCCGTGGCTATTGGCCGGGCTGTTGACCGGCTTGTTCATTATCGCCCTGGCGCTGATTTTTGCACTGCCCTTTAGCATTTACGGCCTGCTCAACAACAACCACCCCAACACCGTGTTGCTGGCCTTTCCAGGGGTGTGGGTGCTCGGTGAATGGCTACGCGGCTGGATACTTACCGGCTTCCCCTGGCTCTACCTGGGCTACGGGCATATCGACACCTGGCTGTCTGGCTGGGCACCCCTGTTCGGGGTGCTGGCGGTCAGCGGTTTTACCGCCTACAGCGGCGCATTGCTGGCCCTGGTCTGGGAGCGCAAAAAATTCCGCACCGCCATCGGCCGCGGCCTGTTTGTCGGCATACTGATCTGGGGTGGCGGGTTTTACCTGAGCACCAAACAGTGGACGTCGCCCCAGCGCGACCCGTTGTCCGTGGCGCTGGTGCAGCCAAACCAGCCGTTACTGGAAAAATGGATGCCCGATTTACTCGACAGCTTACTGGCGGATTTTAGTGAGACCACCTCCGAACATTGGGACAAGGACCTGATTATCTGGCCCGAAGCAGGCATTGCACGCCCAAAGAACGACATAGAACACTTCCTGAAATCGGTTGACGCCCAGGCCCGGGAACACGACACGGTCGTCATTACCGGCATTCCCACTTACGAAAGTGGGCCGGAGGGGCGCAGCTACTACAATTCCGTGATTCCGCTGGGCAACGCCTCCGGCGCGTACCACAAGCGCCACCTGGTACCCTTTGGGGAATACGTGCCCTTTGAGCAATGGTTGCGCGGCCTGATTACATTTTTTGATTTGCCGATGTCTAATTTTCAGCCGGGTCCCCTGCAACAGCCGCCCATAACCGGGGGGCGTGTAAAGATCGCCACTGTCATTTGCTATGAGGTCGCCTATCAGGCGCTGCTTGCCGATAATGCCGCCGCGGCCAACCTGCTGCTTACGGTCAGCAACGACACCTGGTTCGGCAATTCGCTCGGGCCGCACCAGCACCTGCAGATCGCACAAATGCGCGCCCTGGAAAATGGTAAACCGATGTTGCGCGCCACCAACGACGGCATCACCGCAGCCATCGATGAAAAGGGTAATATCCTCGCGCTGCTGCCGCGCTTTCGCGCGGGCGTACTGAGCACCCAGATCCGGCCTTACAGCGGCGCGACGCCGTTCAATCAGCTGGGTGGCAGTCCCGCCATCATCGTCAGTCTGGCGTTATGCCTGTTATCCGTATTTGCGGCACCGCGCAAACCCAACGCCGCAAAACTGATCTCGTAAACTCTCTTACCGTCGCACCCAGAACCAGCAGGCCATGGCGGCGGGCGTCGCGGCGCTAGGTATGCCGAAAGCTTTCCCCTATAATTTCCGCCCTGTGCCCATCGCCGGATAACCCCGTATCACCATGACCACGCTTGACGAACACTATCGCCCGGAAGTTATCGAACGGGAAATTCAGAACTACTGGCGTGACAACCAGTCCTTTGTAGTCCATGCCGACCCGGCACGAGAAAAATATTACTGTTTGGCGATGTTTCCCTACCCCAGTGGCAAACTGCACATGGGCCACGTACGCAACTACACCATTGCCGATGTCATCAGCCGCTACCAGCGCATGCAGGGCAAAAATGTACTGCAACCCATGGGCTGGGATGCCTTCGGACTCCCCGCCGAAAATGCCGCCGTACAAAACAACACCGCGCCCGCGGCCTGGACGTACGCCAATATCGACGCCATGAAAACCCAGTTGCAATCCCTCGGGTTCGCCTACGACTGGACCCGCGAACTGGCAACCTGTCAACCGCAGTACTACCGCTGGGAACAATGGTTTTTTACCCACCTGTACGCCAACAACCTGGTCTACAAAAAAACCAGCGCAGTTAACTGGTGTCCCCAGGATCAGACCGTCCTCGCTAACGAACAGGTGGTGGAAGGTTGCTGCTGGCGCTGTGACACTCCGGTGCAGCGCAAGGAAATTCCCCAGTGGTTTATTCGCATCACCGCGTACGCCGAAGAACTGCTCGCCGGCCTCGACCAGCTGGACGACTGGCCGGAGCAGGTGCGCGCCATGCAACGCAACTGGATCGGTAAAAGTCGCGGCATCGACATTGCGTTTCCCCTGGCCGACGGGGTTGCCGGCTACACCAATATCGATGTCTACACCACGCGCCCCGACACCTTGATGGGCGTGACCTATCTGAGTCTTGCGGCCGAACACCCGATCAGTGTCGCGCTGGCAACCACCAACCCGGAGCTGGCGCGCTTTATCGCCGAGTGCAAGCAACAGTCAATCGCCGAGGCGGATATGGCGACCATGGCCAAAAAGGGGGTGGCCACCGGACTGCGCGCGCGCCACCCTTTAACCGGGGAGCCAGTCCCGGTGTGGATCGCCAACTACGTGCTGATGGAGTACGGGTCCGGGGCGGTGATGGCGGTGCCCGCCCACGATCAACGGGACTGGGAATTTGCCACCCAGTACCAACTGCCGATCACGCAAGTGATTGCCCCCGTGGACAACACCCCCTGCAACCTGGAGGTGGAGGCATTTACCGCCAGGGGCAGATTGATCAACTCGGGCAAATTTGATGGCCTGCTGTTTGACGAGGCCTTCAGTGCCATCGCCGCGCAACTCGCGCAATCGAATCTGGGGACAGTGACCACCAATTACCGGCTGCGGGACTGGGGTGTATCCCGGCAACGCTACTGGGGAGCGCCCATCCCCATGCTGTATGATGGCGACGAGATCGCCATTCCGGTACCCGCTGACAAACTCCCGGTACTCCTGCCGGAAGATGTGGTGATGGATGGCATTCATTCGCCCTTGAAGGCGGATCCCTCCTGGAAAGTCGATGACATCGACGGGCGACCCGCGGTACGGGAAACCGACACGTTTGATACGTTTATGGAGTCGTCCTGGTACTACGCACGCTTTACCTGCCCGGATTTCGACGGCGGCATGCTCGACCCGGAGCGCGCCAACTACTGGCTGCCGGTCGACCAGTACGTGGGTGGCATCGAACACGCCATTCTGCATCTGCTGTACGCGCGCTTTTTTCATAAACTGATGCGCGACGCTGGTCTGCTGAGTTCCGACGAACCATTTACCCGGCTGCTGTGCCAGGGCATGGTGCTCAAAGACGGCAGTAAAATGTCAAAATCCAAAGGTAATACCGTTGACCCCCAGGCCCTGATTGACAGCTACGGGGCGGATACCGTGCGCCTGTTTACCATGTTTGCGGCGCCCCCCGAGCAATCACTCGAATGGTCGGACGATGGCGTGGCAGGCGCGGCGCGCTTTTTGCGCCGCCTGTGGACCTATTGCCGCGAGCACCAGGCCCGCGTTACCGCCGGCACGCACTGTTTGCAAACCCAACACATGATGTTGGCCCCCGACCTGTGCGCAACATTGAATGACAACCAGAAAACCCTGCGCCGGGACATTCATACTGTTTTGAAAAAAGCCCAGCAGGACTACGAAAAAAACCAGTTCAACACCGTCGTATCAGCCTGCATGACCATTCTCAACCAGCTGTCGGCGCACGGGGCGCCCGCGCCAGCGGGGAACAGTTCACCTGTCTGTCCGGTAACCGCCGAGGGCATGGCAATTCTGCTGCGCCTGCTGTCGCCCATCGTGCCCCACCTTGCCCACCTGCTGTGGCGGGAGTTGGGCTACGGCGACGACATCCTGACCGCCCCCTGGCCCCTGGTTGACGAGACCGCTCTCGAACGCGCCACCCTCGACCTGGTGGTACAGGTCAACGGCAAGGTGCGCGGACAGATCAGCGTAGCCAATGGTTGCGACAATGGGATGATTGAGCGCGCCGCATTGAGCGAACCTAACGTGCAGCGCTTTACGGATGGCAAGACGATCCGTAAAGTGATCGTCGTGCCCAACAAGCTGGTGAGCATCGTCGCCAACTAGCCACTACCAAGAGACGTTACCATGACCGCAATGCGAACTACTTTGCTTATCGCCCTGCTCGGCGCCCTGCTTACCGCCGGTTGCGGCTGGCACCTGCGGGGCACCGCGGATGCACCAGGCAACATCGAAAGTCTGCATATCAGCGCCCGCAACCTTGACAGCGACCTGGTGGAAGACTTGCGCCGGGCGCTGGTGGGCAACGGTATTAGCGTGGCCAAAAATGCCACCGAGGCAAAATACAGCCTGGTGCTCCTCGCCGAAAACAGCGATCGTCGCACCGCGTCCATCGGCGCCAGCGCGCGGGTCGCCGAGCTCCTGCTCACGGAAAGCGCCGACTTTCTGGTACTCGCGGCGGATGGCACCCAGGTGCTGGGGCGCACCACGGTCACTACCGAGCGTCTGTACGAATACAACGAGGACAATGTGCTGGCCACCGACGACGAAGCGCTGCTGTTGCGCGCCGAGATGCGCAGCGAACTGGTACGCAAAATTCTTAACCGCTTGCGCTTTGTCAGCCGTCGCACCCCCAACAATGCGCCTGCGCCCTGAACAAACCCGGTCACACCTGCAGCAAACGCTGTTACCGGTTTATCTGATCACGGGAGACGAGCCCCTGCTGGTGCAGGAAACAGCCGACGCCATTCGCTCCGCTGCCCGCGCACAAGGGTTTGCCGATCGCGAACTGTTCCACGCCGACGACAAAAACTTCGCCTGGAGCCAACTACTCAACGAAGCCAGCCACCTGTCGCTGTTTGCACAGAAAAAAATTCTGGAATTGCGTCTACCTTCTGGCAAAGTCGGGGCGGACGGCAGCCTGGCCCTGCAGGAATATTGCGCCCATCCGAGCGACGATAATCTGTTGTTAATTATCAGCACAAAAATGGACGCCGCGGCGTTAAAAAGCAAATGGGCGAAAACGCTCGACGCCAGCGGTGCCATCGTGCAAGTGTGGCCGATCACTGTCCAGCAGATGCCGCGCTGGATTGAACAGCGACTCAAACAGGCCGGTATTCGCGCCAACCCCGCAGCCCGAGAAATATTGACCCACCGCGTCGAAGGCAACCTGTTGGCCGCCGTGCAGGAAATTGAAAAATTGAAACTGCTGGTAACCGGCGACGTGGTAGACGCCACCACCATGTCCACGGTAGTCGCCGACAGCGCGCGCTATAACGTTTTTACGCTGGTGGATACCATGCTTGAAGGCGAGGCGGCAACAGCCTGTCGCCAGCTGCGCGGCCTGCGCGAGGAAGGCACCGACGCGACGGCAATTCTGTGGGCCATCACGCGGGAATTGCGCGTGCTCAACAAAGCGAGCGACGCCGCTGGCGGCGGAGAACGCCTGGACTGGGCGCTAAAAAAAATGGGCGTCTGGGAAAAACGCCAACCACTGGTGCGCGGCGCTCTGCGCCGTTTGAAACCCGCGCAATTAACCCTGATGTTGCGCCAGGCCGCTGGCATTGACCGCGCCATCAAGGGCATGCGCAGCGCAGCGCCCTGGGATGAACTGTACACGTTGGTATTAAGCGTGTGTGGCGTTAATACATTGAACCTACGTAGTCTCGGTTTAAGTCTGAGAGAGTAGGCCCACAGTTTCGTTGCCGTGGCGCCATCAATACAAACAGGGAGACATCTATCCGTGAAAAGCCGCGAAATCCACCTTGTCAAACGCCCCTCCGGAATGCTCGACGCAACCTGCTTCAAACTGGTAGAAAACGACGTCAGGGAAACCCTCAATGATGGCGAAGTGCTGATCAAAAATCTGTGGATGTCGGTGGACCCGTACATGCGCCCCCGAATGAATGACGTCAAGAGCTATATTCCGCCGTTCGCCCTCGACGCCGTGCTCGACGGCGGCGCGGTGGGCGTGGTCATCGCTTCCAGAAATCCGAAGTATCCGGTTGGCACCGGGGTGGAAAGTATGCATGGCTGGCGGGAGTATTTTGTGGGTGATGGTAAGGGCCTCGGTATCCGCAACTTTGCCAACGCCAGGCCGGAGGCCTATCTGGGATTATTGGGTATGCCGGGACTCACCGCTTACATCGGCACCAAAGTGCTCGGCAAGGCGCAACCGGGGGACACGGTGTACGTATCCGCCGCGGCCGGCGCCGTGGGTTCTGCCGCCTGTCAAATTGCATTAGCCATGGGCTGTACGGTGGTGGTAGCGCGGGCTCCAATGCGAAAACTGACTGGCTTGTGCAACAGGCCGGGGTTCACGCCGCGTTTAACTATCGCGACGAACCGGATTATCAGACCGCACTGCAACGCCTGTGTCCGCAGGGTATCGACCTTTACTTCGACAACGTGGGCGGAGTTGCCCTGGACGCCGCGCTGGCCGTGATGAACCGCCATGGGCGCATCCTGTGTTGCGGCAGTATTGACGACTACAACAAGACCGGCGCGCAGCAACGGGGCGTAAAGAACCTGTTCCACATGATCAGCAAAGGCCTGACCCTGACCGGCTTTATCGTATTTGACTACATGGACGACTACCACAAGGCCTTTGCCGCAGACATGGGTGGCTGGCTGGCGGAGGGCAAACTACAGGCCCACGAAACTATTTACGAGGGTATCGAAAAGGCTCCCGAGGCATTAATAGGCCTGTTTACCGGCGCCAATATCGGCAAAATGCTGGTCAAACTGGGGGAGCCGGATTAGCGAAACTGCTGGCACCGGGTCGGCGCACAGTCAGGCACTCCGGGCGTGGCGCTAACCGGCGTGCGTGGTTGACAGAAAGAATTGCCTGGCGGTGCGTCCGCTCTTCGAGGCGCGGGTCATGGCGTACTGCAAGGCAGCCCGGTGCAACGCTTCGCGGTCTCCTGCGAAGTCCCTGAACAAAGAATCGACTATGGCCAGATACTGTTCGGTGTTGTTCGGATAAAAAGACAACCACAAACCGAAACGATCGGCCAGGGACAGCTTCTCCTCCACCGTGTCGCCGTAATGTAGTTCGCCGTCCACCAGCTCCACGCCGCGATTGTCGGCGCGCTGCTCGGTGACCAGATGACGCCGATTGGATGTCGCATAAATCAGTACATTTTCAGGGGGTAGTTCGATGGAGCCATCAAGTACGCTCTTCAGATGCTTGTACGCCGTCTCCCCTTCCTCAAAGGAAAGGTCGTCACAGAAAATGATAAATCGCTGGGGCAGTTCGCGAATATCGTCGACAATTTCCGGCAAATCGACGAGATCGTTTTTATCGATTTCGATGACCCGCAGCTGGCGCGCGGCGTACGCGTTGAGCACAGCCTTGACCAACGAGGATTTCCCCGTGCCGCGGGTACCCCACAGCAACGCATTATTGGCGGATTGACCGGCCAGAAAGCGCTCCGTATTCACTAACAACGCCGCCTTTTGGGCATCGATACCCAGCAGATCACCGAGCGCAATCGAATCGAGCCGCCGCACGGCCCGCAGACGGGCGCGGTGCGACTGCCAGATCGCCGCCAGTGTTGTTTCCCAGTCAATTGACATAATGTCTACGTCGCCCCGCCGCCACAACCGTTTGCTCCCGCTTCCGCGGCACTGCCACAAGCCTGGCGCCATCATACTCCAGGCGGCTGCTTTTATAACGGATGCCGACAGCGATTGAAAGTTACCCATGGGTAAAGCATAATAATTATGCTGCCGATAGCGTCTCGGGGGACTTGAACGACTGGGCTGCGCGGCGGGTTGCGTGCATATTCTGGCGATCACAACAACTATAGAAGGGGTGGAAATGGACGGCGGACTGGGGTATTGGCTGACCAAACGGGAAATGATTTCGGGCAACCGCCTGGCGTTGGTCAACCGGCATAAACGATTTACCTACAAACAAATGAACCGGCGTTGCAATCAACTCGCCCATGCCCTGCGCGACAGTGGTGTGCGACCCGGCGATCGGGTCTGCTCGCTACTGATGAACGGCCACGAACAACTCGAACTGATTTTCGCGGTGGCCAAGCTGGGCGCGATCTTTTTGCCCATCAACTATCGCCTGACCGTCCCCGAAATCGAATACATCGTGAAAGATTCCGGTGCGCGCACCCTGTTTTTCCACGACGAATTCAGGCACCTTGCCGAGGGGGTGGAAAAACTCGTACATCTGGACACCACCCTGTATTGCGGTAACGCCAGGGGCTGTAACGACGAAGCCGATTACGAAGCGTTTATCGCCAGCGGGTCGGAAGACGAAATCAACGCCAGCGTTAGCGCCGACGACGTGGCGCTGCTGATGTATACCTCGGGCACAACGGGACGCCCCAAGGGGGCAATGCTCACTCACGCGGCGCACGCGGTGAACGTCTATCACACCACCCAGCGCCTGCCGATCCATGCCGATACCGTCGCCCTTGGGGTGGCGCCGATGTTCCACATTGGCGGCACCAGCGTCACCGTCCTGCAGACGCTGTTTCAGGGTGGCACCGTGGTCACGCTGCCAGAGTTCGACGCGGTCAAGGTGCTGGAAGCGACCGAAAAAGAGCGCATTACCGCACTGTTCTGCGTGCCGTCCATGTGGCAGATGATCGTGGAGGAACTTGAGAAAAAAGATTTTGATCTGAGCTCTGTGGAATTTTTGATGACCGGCGCCGCGCCCACCCCCCTAAAAATTCTCGCCTATTTCAAAGAGCGCGGGCTGGATATCTACGAAGGGTTCGGCATGACGGAAATGGCGCCGTTGGTGACCATTCTCGATAAGTGGGATTGCGAACGCAAAAATGGGTCGGTGGGCTATCCGGCGTTTTTTGTCGACGTGCGCACCATCGACGACAACGGCAACGACGTGGGTGCAAATGCCATCGGTGAGGTAATCTGTCGCGGACCCAATATGCTCAAGGGCTACTGGAATAAACCCGAGGCCACCGCCGAAGCCCTGCGCGGCGGCTGGTATCACTCCGGTGATCTGGGCTACCTGGATGACGAGGGCTTTCTCTATATCGTGGATCGCAAGAAAGACATGATCATCAGCGGCGGCGAGAATGTTTACCCCGCGGAGCTGGAGCAGGCGATGTATCAGCACCCGGCGATTGCCGAGGTGGCGGTGATTGGCGTGCCCCACGAAAAATGGCAGGAAGTTCCCGCTGCAATTATCGTGGTGAAAGCGGGAGAAAGCTTAAGCGAAGACGAATTGATGGCGTTTTGCAACGAGCGTCTGGCACGTTTCAAAGTACCGAAGGTGGTGCATTTTGTTGCCGAGCTGCCGAAATCCGGCGCTGGAAAAATTCTCAAAACAGAATTGCGCAAACAATTCGGAGGTTATCGCGCCGGGGACAAATAAGCTGCGCTATATCTTGCTTATCCTTACATGAAAATCGTTACATGAAAAAAGGGGCTCGCGCCCCTTTTTTTGTCCCCTTGCCAGCCGATGTTTAGTTGGCAAGAGTTGCTCAGGCACCTTTTAATACGGCGGTTATAGCCTGCGCAACGTAATCGATATTTGATTGGCTGATGCCCGCAATATTGATGCGACTCGACCCCACCATATAAATACTGTAGTCACTGCGCAGACGCTCGACTTGCCCCGGCGTAACGCCCAGAAACGAAAACATG
>JBFJMM010000048.1:0-12069 GCA_041633885.1 Porticoccaceae bacterium | reverse complement strand
CCATCCACCAGGCGCTGCGCGAAGCCTGTCCGATCCGACTGCGGCCGGTGTTGATGACATCTTTTACGGTGATTCTCGCCATGTTGCCCGCCGGACTGGGATTCGGCGCAGGTGCGGAAACCAATGGCCCGCTGGCGGTGGCCGTGATCGGCTGTATGATTTCCTCGAAGCTACTGACCCTGGTGGTTGTGCCGCCGGTATATTCTTTGCTCGAAGGTTTTATTGAATCGCGAAACGCTCGCAAATTCGTTTCGTAATCCGACGCCGGAACGCATTTTACATCCGTAATCAGCGTCAACAATTTAAACCTCGAGCATTAGCCGCGCAAATAATCGACGCCGAGGAAAAACACGGGACAGTCCATGTGACGGTCAAATCGCCTCACAACATAATTTGGCCAGCGACAAAAACCCGCCAATATTACAGGAGCAAAAGCTATGCGTTTTGACAGTGTCAACTATGAAAAAAAAGACACCACCGCCATTCTCGTCCTAGACGAACCACATAAACTGAACGCTCTGAGCACCGGTATACGTGGCGGTATCACCCGGGCGCTGGCGGAAGCAGAAAAAGATAGTGCGGTGCGCGCAATCATCATTACCGGTGCCGGGGAAAAAGCATTCTGCGCGGGCGCCGACATCAGCGGTTTTGAATTCACCACCACCTACGCCAAAAATTTCATAGATGAAGTGCTGGATTTTCTGGCCCTGTGCGAGCGCTGCACGAAACCTGTTATTGCCGCAGTCAACGGGCTTGCCTACGGCGGTGGTTTTGAAATTTCAATAGCCTGTGATTTTGTGATTGCCTCGGAACGCGCGAAGTTTGCGGTCCCCGAAATACAGCTTGGTCTGCTGCCGGGTTTTGCCATAGTACGCCTCAACGAACTGGTGGGACGGCAGCGCGCCAAATACCTGAGTATGCTGGGCGAACCCATTACAGCTCAGGAAGCGGTTACGCTGGGGCTCGCTCTGGAAATGGTACCCCACGATGACCTGCTACCGCGCGCCCTGGCGTTAGCGGAAAAGCTGGCTGCCAGACCGCAGATGGCTATTCGCATGGCCAAGTCGATCTACAACCGGGAGCTGGGCGGTGCCGAACTGCGCTACGCCAAAGACTGCATGCCTTTTCTGTTCCTGGACGACGACACCATCGAAGGCGTGAGTGCATTTCGCGAAAAACGCAAGCCCGCGTTCAAATAAACTCGCTTGTCGCGCGCAGGCATTAAGCCATAAAACACTACGCCTGCGCGCCGGACGTTATAACGCACAATTTTCACAATCGCCACAAACGGTTTAAGATGTAAACCGTCACATCCATCTCGACGATAAAAAATGCAAAATCGCGGACAGTTTTCTTCCCGTTTTGGCTTTCTAATGGCCGCCGCCGGTTCGGCGGTTGGCCTCGGCAATATCTGGAGCTTTCCCACTAACACCGCCAGCAACGGCGGCGGTGCGTTTGTATTGATGTATTTCATCCTGGCCTTCAGCCTGGCCTATCCGGCATTAATGGCCGAACTCATTATCGGGCGGTATACCCGCAGCAACATAGTCGCCGCACTGTCCGGCGCGGGGCAGTGCGCGCCGCTGCGCAGTATCGGCAAACTCACAGGTCTCTACGGCGTGTTAGTTGCCAGCCTTATTCTCAGCTTCTATGCACTGGTGGCGGGCTGGATGATTGCACATCTGCTGGCATCGGTCGCGACGGTTGCGCAACACGAACGCGCCCTTGCCTGGCTAACGAATTTCGGGACAGCCCGCGACGTTATTTTTTCCAGCCTTTTTTCCCTGTTGACCATTGTCGTGGTGGCCCACGGCGTGGAGCGCGGTATCGAGCGTTGGTCGCGACGCCTGATGCCGGCGTTGATCGTCTTGATGTTCGCGCTGATCGCCTATGTGCTGACACTGCCCGGAGCCATGACGGGTTTACAACTGTACCTGTCGCCCGACTTTGCCCAGATCACCAACCCGCAATTATTGATCAGCGCCCTGGGACAGGCATTTTTTTCCCTGTCCCTGGGGGTAGGCACCATGATGATCTACGGATCCTACATGCGTGCCGAGGAAAATCTGCCAACCACGGGCGCCATGGTGACGGTAATCGACACCACCATCGCATTCCTCGCCGGGCTAATCATCCTGCCCGCGCTGTTCGCCGCGCAACACAAAGGCCTGCAAATCTATAACCCGGACGGCGGTTTGATTTCCGGACCAGGATTGATTTTTGAAACATTGCCGACGTTGTTCAGCGCCATGGGCGCGATTGGATATTTCGTCAGCTTCGCATTTTTTTCGTTAATGACCATCGCGGCGTTGACCTCATCCATTTCCATGCTTGAAGTGCCGGTAGCCTTTGCCACGGAACGATTTGACCTGTCGCGCGGCCGACTTACCTGGATTATCGGTGCGCTAATTTTTGCCTGCAGCACCGTTATAACGATCCAACATGACCCCCTATTTGATCTGGTAGTCGACGTTACCACTAAATACAGCCAACCTCTGCTCGGCGTTCTTATCTGTGTGTTCGCCGGGTGGGTATTTGATCGCAATCGTCTGTTAACGGAAATTCAGCGGGGGTGTCCCAACGCGGAGCACAGCGTATTCTGGAAACTGTGGCCGGCCTATGTGCGTTATTTTTGCCCTTTGTTAATTATCGCCGTGTTTGTACAGGCTGTTATTAACTAGAAAAGTTACGCCCTCCCCCTCAGGCGCAAAACCACTACGGTTTCCTTCATCCTTTCCCCGGCACAACTCGCAACAGGGAGCTGTTCACAGTGTGCCGGGAAACAATCCCCCATCGAGAACAATATTTTGTCCAACAATAAAACCACCGTGAACACTGCAAACAAACGCGCAGGTAGCCCCCAACTCCTCCGGTATCCCCAGGCGACCAGCGGGGACCATAGTGCAATATTCCGATCGAAACTCCTCCAGGGTCTTGTTGCTGCGCACCGCGCGGCCGGTGAGAAAAGCATCGCCCCGTTCCGTCGCAAAAACCCCCGGTAACAGATTATTGATTGTCACGTTGTGGTGCGCATATTGTCGCGCCAGGCCCGCCACGAAGCCCGTTAGACCGGCTCGCGCACCATTTGACAACCCCAGTTCGGGTAACGGTGATTTAACCGCCGCGCTGGTGATATTGACGATGCGCCCAAAACCCCGCTCGGCCATGCCGTCGATACAGCGGCGAATCATATCTATGCTGCTATACATATTCGCATTGATCGCGTCAAACCACTGCTGTTGTCGCCAGTCGTGGAAATCTCCAGGCGGCGGGCCGCCCGCATTGTTGACCAGAATATCGGGGCTGGGACAGGCCGCCAGCACCGCATCGCGCCCGGCGTCCGTGGTGATGTCCGCGGCGACGGACGCCACCTCACCGCCACTGGCGTTGCCCAGCTGCCGCGCAGCCTCAGCTAACACCCCCTGATCGCGGGCGACGATGGTGACCCGTACGCCCTCCCGCGCCAACCCGAGGGCGCAGGCGCGACCCAGGCCACGACTTGCGCCGCAAACGATGGCTGATTTACCCGCGATACCTAAGTCCACAATCTTCCTCCGCAAGTACAGGGGTTAGGTTAAAAGGATGTAAGACCCGCAGCTGCGCAGGCCAGGCGATTTACCCAGCGACTACCAATGAGATGACGCGGCTAGATCCAGCGACTGTTGCTGGAAAACTGGCTCCGTAAAAATTCAATCTGGTCGCCCAGAATACGCCGCGAGTTGATCAACGCCAGGTATTCGGCGTTATTGGGCCGAAAGGGTAATGCCACCAGCTCCATATTGACTTCTTCCAGCAGGTGATTTGCCTTGTGTTGATTGCAGCGCCGGCAGGCGGCCACAACATTTTCCCAGCGATCCTTGCCACCACGGGAGAGCGGCACGATATGGTCGCGCGTTAACACGCTGATCTCAGATTGGCGGGCGCAATACATGCAGATATAGTTATCCCGCGCAAACAACGCCGGATTGGTCAGGCGGTAGTCCCGCCTTGGGCGGCCCATTTGCGCACCGCCACAGGCAATAATGCTGGGCAGCTCGACCACGGATTGGGCACCGGTAATGCGCGAGTGTCCGCCATGAACTTTCCTGACAACTTCCCCCAAACTCCATACCACCAGTTCGCGGGCGTACAGACACACAGCGGTCTGCCAGTCGAGCCACTCAATAGGCTGACCAGCCAGATTGAGCCGTAGAATCCTGGCCTGCATCAGTCCGTCGCTCGGCAGGGCAGACGCCCGGCGCGGCGGATGTGCCGATGCCCGCGCGACTTATGTGGCTGAACAAACAGGGATGTTTTGACGAAGGTGAAGGCAGTACTCCCCACAGCAATTCAGTGCTCAGGCTATCATATTCCCATGTAACGCGCTGTCAACCTGTCGTTTTTTGTAGATTTCTACCCGCTCAGATCGGGCGGTATTGGCACAACCCTGAACAACCCCTCAACGCTACGGTAAAAAACCGATGGTGGTATTGTCAGCACGCAAATAAAAACGCCTTTTTGCCGGAGAAGCAAAAAGGCGTAAGCAGTTTAAAAAGACGCGGTCCAGCCATGGAGTGCGTTTGTTCTAGCCACACATCCCTGTATCCCTGGCCTGACTGAAATCCCTGTCGCCTAATTTCCCTGTAGACAACTGTCCTTATCGTGGCCCTGTGCACCTGTGTTCCGTGGCGCACGTCAAATCCCTTCTGGCCCTGGTCGTCCTGACCATCCTTTCCCTGAGTTGCATCCTTGCGAGAGGCATAATGCATGGGCTACCGGTTTTCCGGTATCCGAATAATACTGTTATCCATGTAGGATATATCCTACAAAGAAACACCAATTGACCCTTGTTTCCACCTCGGTTAGGGTGACGCCCTGACATATCCTTAAGGTATTGTAGCTGTGGCCACCCGTAAAAAAACCCCGGATTTCGAGGACAGCCTGAGCGAGCTTGAGGCCCTGGTGGAGGCACTTGAGGAAGGTAATCTGAGCCTCGATGAGTCCCTCAAATCCTTTGAGCGCGGTATCAAAATTACTCGCGAATGCCAGCAGGCGTTAAAGTTGGCGGAACAACGGGTTGCCGTGCTGACACGAGATCTGAACGGCGATTTACTGGAAACGCCCCTCGCTGACGATGAACCTGAGTGAACCCGGTAACCGACAGCGCGGCGCGATTCATGGACGCCTGCCGTCAGCGCGTGGAAACGGCCCTCAAAAACTGTCTACCGGATCCACAACATAGCCCTGCGCAACTTTCTCAGGCCATGAGCTACGCCGTGCTGGGGGCGGGTAAACGGATCAGACCCATACTTTGTTATGCCGCCGCCCAGGTCGGGGGAGAGGTCACCTCCGATACGGACCGCGCCGCCTGTGCGGTTGAGCTGATCCACGCCTATTCCCTGATTCACGACGATTTGCCTGCCATGGACGACGACAACCTGCGCCGTGGCAAGCCCGCTTGCCATATCGCGTTTGGGGAGGCGACGGCAATTCTTGCCGGGGACGCTCTCCAAACCCTTGCATTTGAGCAGTTAAGTGCCATGACGGACGTATCCGCGGATGTCGCCCTGGTGCTCGTCAAAGTACTGGCGCAGGCCGCTGGTGCCGGCGGCATGGTCGGCGGCCAGGCCATTGATATCGCCGCCGCCGACACACAACTGACCGTGCCACAGTTGGAACAAATGCACCGCCGCAAAACGGGCGACCTCATTGCCGCCAGCATAAAGATGGGGGCAATGACTACCCACTGTGAGCCCGCTGTATTGGCGGCACTCAGTACCTATGCACAGGCACTCGGGCTGGCCTTTCAGATCAAGGATGATATTCTCGACATTGAAAGCGCTACCGCGGTGATGGGTAAACCCCAGGGAGCGGACCAGCGCCTCAACAAACCCACCTATGGCGCTTTACTCGGCGTCGCCGGGGCCAGAGAAAAATTGCGGCAACTGCACACCGAAAGTCTCGCCGCGTTGCATGCGCTGGACGGTCGCGCCGATCCGTTGCGGCATCTGGTCAGCTATGTTATGGAGCGGGATCGCTGAGGCCGACGCGCAATTTTTGGTGTACCATTGCGGCCTCGTAGCAGACCTGTCCGATCCATGATTGCGAAATTCACCGACATACCTCGAACGCGGCCCGCAACGCCGCTTCTCGATACCATCGATACCCCCGCACAACTGCGCGTACTGGATGCGAAACGCCTGCTGCAACTGGCCGATGAGCTGCGCGCCTATTTGCTGTACAGCGTCGGTCGCAGCGGCGGGCATTTTGGTGCCGGACTCGGCGTTGTCGAGCTGACCATTGCATTGCATCGTGTATTTGACACGCCGACGGATCGCCTCGTGTGGGACGTGGGGCACCAGGCGTACCCCCATAAAATCCTCACTGGTCGGCGCAATGACCTTCCCGGTATTCGTCAGGCGGGAGGGCTATCGGGTTTTCCAAAGAGGGGAGAAAATCCCTACGACACGTTTGGCGTCGGCCACTCCAGTACCTCCCTGAGTGCCGCACTGGGCATGGCCATCGCCGCGCGGATGGAGGGCAACCAACGACGCACGGTGGCGGTCATCGGCGACGGCGCCATGACGGCGGGGCAGGCGTTTGAAGCCCTGAACCATATCACCCACGTCGACGCCGATATGCTGGTCATTCTTAACGACAACACCATGTCCATCTCCCGCAATGTCGGCGGACTGGCCACCTATTTTTCCAAACTCTGGTCGAGCAAGTTTTACAACGCGTTTCGCGAGGCCGCAAAACGATTGTTGAAAGCGTTTCCATCCACCTCGACACTGGTGCGCAAAACCGAGGAATTGATGAAAGCCCTGGTGGCGCCGGGCATTATTTTTGAAGAATTGGGTTTCACCTACATCGGGCCCATCGACGGTCATAATTTGCCGTTGCTGATCCATACCCTCGAAAACCTGAAAAAAATAACCGGCCCGGTGCTGCTGCACATTGTGACCGTCAAGGGTAAAGGTTTTGCCCGGGCCGAAGAGGACCCGGTGGGCTACCACGCGCTCAATAAACTGGAGCCAGTAGAAGCGTCGAGTGACGGTCATGCGGCGGCGCGGTCCAACGCCAACCCCGGCCTGAAATACCAGCAGGTGTTTGGAACCTGGCTGTGCGACATGGCCGAACGCGACCCGCAGCTGGTCGGCATTACCCCCGCGATGTCTGAAGGTTCAGGCATGGTGGAATTTTCCCAGCGCTTTCCCCAGCAATACCACGATGTCGCCATCGCCGAACAGCATGCCGTGACCCTCGCCGCGGGACTCGCCTGCGAGGGAAAAAAACCGGTGGTGGCGATCTATTCCACCTTTCTGCAGCGTGCCTACGACCAGTTAATTCACGACGTGGCGCTGCAAAATCTGGATGTTTTATTTGCTATCGATCGCGCCGGACTGGTGGGCGAGGATGGTCCTACCCACGCCGGCAGCTTTGATCTCAGCTACCTGCGCTGTATTCCCAACATGCTGGTGATGGCGCCGTCCGACGAAAATGAAACGCGGCAACTACTGTACACCGGCTATCTTCATAATGGTCCCGCGGCCGTGCGTTACCCGCGCGGTGCGGGACCGGGCGCAGTAATTCAGCAAACCCTGACCGCGCTGCCGATTGGCAAAGGGGAGGTGAAACGTCGCGGCAGCGGTGTCGCAATCCTCAACTTTGGCACATTACTTCCGGTGGCGATAACCGTGGCTGACAAACTCGATGCCACGGTCGCTGACATGCGCTTCGTCAAACCTCTCGACACGGAGCTGATTCGACAGCTGGCCTCGGACCATAGCCTGCTGGTAACCCTCGAAGAAAACGTGGTGGCGGGGGGAGCGGGCGCCGGGGTCGGCGAGTATCTGGCTGCGTCGGGCAACCTGGCGCACCTGTTACATCTGGGGCTGCCGGATCGATTTCAGGAGCATAACAACCACCAGGCGCAGTTGGCGGAGGCTGATCTTGATGTGGACGGTGTGTACCAGGCCATAACCGCACGCCAGACACTGATCAGCGGCGGGGACATTGCCAGCACGGTATAGGCAACCCTGACGCCGCACCCAAAGTTGGTCGTTTATCAGCCGTTCAGCAGAGGGCAGGTTGGTTATCCAGTAATGGGATCATTCCGTTAGCCAAATTCGCGACGAAATGGCGGCAGATCGGCCAGCAACTGTCGGCCATAGCCCTTACTCAGAAGCCGTCTATCGAGAATCGTTACGCGGCCGCGATCCTGTTCCGTGCGCAACAGGCGACCGCAGGCCTGCACCAGTTTCAGGGACGCGTCGGGCAAGGTCACCTCGCGAAAGGCGTTACCGCCACGGGACTCCACCCATTCCGCCAGCGCCTCCTGCAACGGATCATCCGGCACGGCAAAGGGCAACTTCGCGATAATCACATGTTCGCAATAGGCACCTGGTAAATCCATGCCCTCGGCAAAGCTCGCCAGTCCGAAAATCACACTGGGATCGCCCGCGTCGACCCGTTGGCGATGACGCGATACGATTTCGGCGACAGTCAGCTCTCCCTGGATCAACAAGCGCGCCCGCAGGGCTTCATCCAGTCGTTCCGCAACGTCCTGTAACTGACGGCGGGACGCAAATAGCACCAGAGTGCCCAAACCCGCGGCACACAACTGTGGCAATGCCGCCACTACCGCCGCAGTATGATTCGCCACATCCGAGGCCTCTACCCCGGCACCGGGCACCGCCAGTACCGCGGCCTGTGCGTAATCGAAAGCGCCGGCTACCGCCTCACACAGTGCGTTGTCCGGCAGCCCGCAATCCCGCCGCAGGCGCTCGAAACTGCCCAGTGAACGCAACGTGGCGGAGGTCAGCACCGCGCCATAGCAGCGCTCCCACAGCTGCTCCCGCAACAGGGACTGCGCGGTGATTGGCGATGCGCACACGCGGATATCACCGCTCCCCTCGTCCCGAGCAACCCAGCGCGCCAGCGGCGGTTCGTCATCGCCATCCACCGCCCCCATATCCCGCCACAGCTGGGCAGCCGATTCGGCGCGCCGCAGCCACAGCCCCACCGTCTGAAAATACTGCTCCAGGTCGGAGCGCGGCAGCGGTGAATGCGCATCGTCGAGACCCGTTTCCAGCTCGCGATGTAGTTTGTCCAGGCTCCCGTAAAAACGCGCAAACCCGTCGCTCAGTTGCCCACATACTGCGCGGCAACTGCTGTCGAGTACTCCCCCCGGAAAACGGTAACGCGTGCCGGGCGCGGCCTGTAGATAGCCCTCGAACACCGGAATGTGCCGCTGTAGCAAGGCGTCCACCTCGCCCCCAAGTGCGGTTACGGCAACACTGGCGCGACTCATCTGCGGCGCGTTTTCAAATGTGGGCAGCAATGCCGTAATCTGCCCGACCAACTTCCCCAACCAGGTCGCGGTGGCATGTAACTGGCACTGACGCGCAAAATGGCCAAGGGCGGTGGCACCCAGGCGATGAGCCTCGTCAAACACGTAAATGGTGTCCTCCGGCGCTGGCAGAATAACACCACCGCCAAGGGCCAGATCGGCCATCACCAGATCGTGATTGGCAACGATGCAGTCGGCATCTTCAACCAGATCCCGCGCGCGAAAATAACAGCATTCCCGCACCAGGCGGCAACGGTGCCCGGAGCACTGTTTGCGGTCTATGGTGACGGCACGCCAGGTATCATCTGGCACCGCCTGGGGCCACTCATCCCGATCGCCCTGCCACTGCCCGTCCCGCAGCGCCAGATCCATCGCCTGCACCAGCGCCACGTTGCCATGATCGGCCCTGAAAGGAATTTCGTCGGGAAACAGAAACTGGCCAGTGTCGACACTGTGGGCCATATCCAACGCCTGCTCGAGGCGCAACGGGCATAGGTAACGGCCGCGACCCTTGGCGAGCGCGAACCGGTGATCCCAGCCGGTGGCCGCAATTAATTCGGGAATATCCTTGGCCAGTAACTGTGTCTGCAGCGCGACCGTGGCGGTGGCAATCACCACAGTTTTTTTGGTCTCCCGCGCGACAGGTAACAGCGCCAGCAGATAAGCGACTGTCTTACCGGTGCCGGTACCCGCCTCCACAGCGCAAATATGCGGTGTCGCCTGATCGCCATCGCGCTGATCAGCCGCCAGAAGTTTTCCGAAAAATGTCGCTAGCTTTCCAATCATTTGCCGTTGGCCGAGCCGCGAGCGCAATGTGCGATGCTCCAGAAACTGGCGGTAGCCCTCCTGAATAACGGATTTTAACTGCTCGGAAAGCACCGCTCAGCCACACAGCTCGAGACGTCGCAACACCGGATTGGCGTACATCGTGAGTAAAATTTTCCGATGTTCCGTTGGTAAATGAGCCAGGCGAACGGCAAACTTCGCACGCGCTTGCGCCAGTTTTTCCTCCGCAATGGCGGCCCGCCACGCCTCTACCCGTGGATCGTCGCCACCGAGCGCCGCATAGGCGATAAAGTGAGTAGCCTGTAGCCGATAGTTGCGTATGATTTGTCGATCGACGGCATCCGCCACCTGCTGTGCATCCTCGAGCCCTGCGTTCAGGGGTTCGCCGAAGGCCACATGGATGGCCCCCTTGGCGCCCATGATCCCCTTGAAAATGCTGTCAATATCTTCGTGTTCTGCTTTTTGATACGAACCCAACGTTTCCCGCGCGTACAGTTCCCGGGCTTTATCCCCATCGCACGGATCAAATTCGTAGGAAATCGCGACCGGAATCACCTTCAGCGCGGCGATCGCCGCCGCGAAACTCTGGTCCTCACCGCGACTCAGGGCGAGCATTTTGATCATCGCGGTTTCGGTGCGGTCGATGCCGTTTTTGGCACGACCCTCCCGTTGTGCCAGCCATACCGAACTGCCCTCGTTGATAATCGAATGACGAATGTAGGCGGAGAGATTTTTAAGCGCCTCCAGTTTCTCCCGTCGGCCGGTCACAGAACGCCTGACGATGAAACTCTTGTTCAGCCTCATCAGGTCGGAAGTGAATGGTTTCGTGAGCAGGTTGTCGCCGATGGCAATCCGCGCCGTTTCCATACCCCGTTCGTGGAGGGCCAGATTGACCACGCCGGGATCCATGGCGATATCCCTGTGGTTACACAGGAACAGATAGGCCTGATTGCCATCGAGCCCCTCGACACCACTGACGGTGAACCCGCTCGAAACGTTAGTCAACAAGCGGCGCAAATGCACACCAATCAGATCCTGTAGCCCCTTGACGTCGCGGATTCCGGAAAGTTTTTTGTGCAGCTGGTGTCGTACTACCGGCCGCAGCACCCAGGCAAACCAGCGCCCGAGACGTGGCGAGTTGATCGTCAACAGCGTGTCGACTAATTCCGGATCAGTGACTAAACGATCCAGTATGGCAGGCACTTCGTCGTCCCGATACGGACGAATATCTTCAAATTGCTGCATGCAGTTTACTTTTTTTCGTTTCCGTGAAATGAAGGAACATCAAACAGGGCGATAACAGACTTCACGCCGTTTAACCACGATCATGGTGCGGCCATGCAAGTTTAACGGTAGCCACGGTAACCGTCTAACGCCGCGGCGTAAACCAGGTGACATCCCGGGCATATTTATCGGTAAGGTGGGCCACATCGAGCACCATCGCGAACAGCGCCATGCGCACCAGTAACCCGTTATCCGTCTGGCGAAAGATGGCCAGATTGGGATTCGCATCCAGGTCGCGGTCGAGCTCGTTGGCCTCGGCCCGGGAATCCCGCGGCAACGGATGCATGATAACGGTGTTGGGCTCGCAGTACTGGGTGTAGATAGCCTGGTTCAGGCGAAAGCGTCCACGATATAGACCCGCCTGATCGCGATCGGCAAAACGTTCTTCCTGTATCCGTGTCGAGTACACGATGTCCACATGGGCAATGCTCGCTTCCAGCGCTTCGCTCACCGTGACGGTGTGGCCAGCGGCGCGTAATTCCTCCACCAGTTCCACGGGCATCGCCAACTCACTGGGCGAGACCAGCATGACCTGAATATTTTTATACAGGCACAAAAGTTTGCACAGCGAATGGACCGTGCGACCATATTTCAAATCGCCAATCATCGCGATGCGCAACCCGTCGATATCCCGCCCACGGCCATTTAATTCTTTCTGGATAGTGTAT
>JBFJMM010000047.1:0-12225 GCA_041633885.1 Porticoccaceae bacterium | reverse complement strand
GAATGTACCGCACGACAGCCATATCCCTTCCCCGCCGGCAACGCCTGTTGCCGACGCTGTCTGCTATTCGCCTGCTGGTGCTGCTGCCCTGAGGGGCATACAACCGATACACCAAATTTAAATAGTTTTGCAAACAGCCCTCTCACCGGGGAGAATCCGTATTAGTTTGATTCCGAGCTTTTCGGAGTCATTGGGAGAAATGCCATGAACAAAGAACGGTTGATTATTTTTGACACCACCTTGCGCGACGGTGAACAGAGTCCGGGCGCGGCGATGACCAAGGAGGAAAAATTACGCATTGCCAAGGCCCTGGAAAAATTGCGGGTGGATGTGATCGAGGCGGGGTTCGCCACCTCCAGTCAGGGTGATTTTGAGGCGGTGAAAAGCATTGCCCAGACGATCAAGGACAGTATTGTGTGCAGTCTGGCGCGCACCACCCACGCCGATATTGAGCGTGCAGCCGAGGCTCTGGCTGGCGCGAATGCCGCCCGCATACACACTTTTATCGCCACCTCGCCGATTCATATGCAATACAAATTGCAAATGACACCGGAACAGGTGCTGGAGCAGTCGATCGGTGCGGTCAAACTGGCGCGCAACTTTGTCGACGACGTGGAATTTTCCCTGGAGGACGGCAGTCGCTCCGAGTTTGATTTTATGTGTCGTGTGATTGAGGCGGTCATTAATGCCGGTGCGCGCACCATCAATGTGCCGGATACGGTTGGTTACGGCGAACCGGGTGAGTACGGCGCCATGATCGGTCGTCTTATCGCGGCGGTTCCCAATTCGGACAAAGCGATATTCTCGGTGCACTGTCACAACGACCTGGGTCTTGCGGTGGCGAATTCGCTGTCGGCGGTGATGCACGGCGCGCGGCAGGTCGAATGTACGATCAATGGCCTGGGGGAGCGGGCTGGCAACGCTTCCCTCGAAGAAATCGTGATGGCGGTGCGCACCCGCAAGGATGTCTACCCGGTGGAAACCGGGGTGGACACCACGCAAATCGTGCCGGTGTCACGTCTGGTATCGACCATCACCGGATTTCCGGTGCAGCCGAACAAGGCCGTGGTGGGCGCTAATGCGTTTGCCCACGAATCCGGTATTCATCAGGACGGGGTGCTCAAGTACCGGGAAACCTACGAAATCATGAAGGCTCAGGATGTGGGCTGGAATACCAACCGCCTGGTGTTGGGCAAATTATCTGGTCGCGCCGCGTTTGCTGCGCGCCTCACCGAACTGGGCATTCCGTTTGATAACAAGGCGGACATGAACCGGGCATTTGTGCGCTTCAAGGAACTTGCGGACAAGAAACGGGAAATTTACGACGAAGACCTGCAGGCATTGGTAACGGAAGTGCAGATGGGTGAGGCCGATGAAAATTACTCCCTGGTGTCGCTGGACGTGTCCTCCAAAACCGGGCGCGCGCCCCACGCGGAATTAACCCTGCGGACCCACGGCAACGATCACACCGTTGCGGCGGAAGGTGATGGCCCGGTGGATGCGGTGTTTCGCGCCATTGAAAAAGTGGCGCAAAGCCACACCGAACTGAAGTTATATTCGGTAAACGCCATTACCACCGGCACCGATTCCCAGGGGGAAGTCACGGTGCGCCTGGAAAAGGACGGGCGTATCGTCAACGGACAGGGGGCTGACACCGACATCATCGTGGCCAGTGCCAAGGCCTATTTAAACGCCCTGAACCTGATGGGGAATCCCGATCGCATGCACCCGCAGCGGGACGGGGTATAGCCCGTGGTGGAGCCGCGGCTGCGGGACTGGTACCTGGCGCAGTTAGGGGTGACGCCCTATCGCCAGCGCACCCGCCCGAATCCCGCGGACGCACCGGCGAAGGAGAGCCTGTCCGTGGAGGGCCTGTCGCTGGATAGTGCCGCGCCTGGTGTGGCGGCCAACCTGTCGTCTGCGCCGGGGCCGTCGGCAGTGGCAAGAGAAGCGGATGTTCCCCGGCCCGCCATCACCGCGGCACAACAATCCGTAGCGCTGGAAGGGGCAGAAAATTCGGCGGTTATCGCTGCCCAGGCGTCTGCGACCGTTGTGTATCGTTCACGCCTCAGGTGCTGGCAGACGGTGGCCGAGGTGCTGGTGCTCGATGCCAGTGTGCCTGGGCAGACTCTGGAACCGTCGCAGGCGGTCTTGTTGGCCAATATTCTACGGGCTATCAAACGGTTGCCGGACGATTTGCCGAAGCCGGAACTTATCGATTGGCCACCCGTGGCGGGGACCGCAGGGGATATCGCCGGGGCGCGGATTAACCTCGCTATGTTCCTGGCGGGGCGCGCCAGGGTGCGACCGTTTCAGTGGGTGCTGGCGATGGGTGATGAGCTCAGGGAGTTGCTCGCTCCCGCGCAGGATGTGGCGCAAAACCGCGCATTGCTCGAGTGTGGCGCGACGGCCATTTTTACCCCCGGGCTGGCTGTGATGGCTGCCGATCCGGCCAGTAAAGCCGCAACCTGGGCGGCTATTCGTTTTCTCGCCGAAGGATAGACCGGCGGTGGACGCGAGCAGCGATAATGTCGCCATTGTGCCCGCGCAACGCCAGCACCTCGACAGTCTGTGCAAAATAGAATCCCAGGTTTCGCCGTTTGCGTGGACCTGTGGCGAGTTCGAACAAAGTCTTGCAGACCATCGCTGTTATGTCCTGCTGTGTAACAAGAAAGTACGGGGCTACGTCATTTTTTTACCGCTACTGGACGAAGTAGAGTTGTTAAACATTGCCGTCGCACCGAACTTCCAGGGCGAGGGCCTGGGCCGTGTATTACTGCAATATATGGTCGACGAGGTGAAGACTTTCGCGGTCAGGATTTTTCTCGAAGTTCGAGCCAGTAATATTCCGGCTATTTCCCTCTACCGGGCAAATGGGTTTGAGCAAAGCGGCGTACGACGGGCCTATTACCACGGCGCACAGGGACGGGAAGATGCGCTACTGATGTGTCGCAATTTAGCACCCGTTACGCCAGCAGCGTAGTTCTTACCCCCGGTTTTGCTTACTACGCGTCATTAATCTTCGGCGCTTATCGCGAGTTGTGCCCGACCCGGGCCACCATTACAATGAAAACCTCCCCGAGGCCGCTGGCGCAATAATAAAACAGGAGCACTTTATGGATTGGGTATATTGGCACTGGTTGGTGCTGGGGTTGGGGCTGATCGTTATTGAAATATTTTTGCCCAGCTTCACCATCGTCTGGTTTGGTCTGGGCGCAGTTGTCGTGGGTATTCTGCTGTGGGTTTTTCCCGCGCTTGGCACTGGATTACAGGTGCTGGTGTGGACCGTCACGTCTATTTTATTTGCCATCGCCTGGTTTCGATATTTCAAACCAAAAATGATTGATAAAACAGTGGCCGGGTTATCCCGGGAAGGTGCTGTTGGCAGAGTCGGTCAGGTCATCAAGGCGCCATTTCAGGGAGGGCGCGGGCGAGTACGGTTCAGCTTGCCCGTGCTCGGCGAAGATGAATGGGAATTTATTTCTAAGCAGGACGGCATTAACGAGGGTGATCGCGTGGTGGTCACGGAATTTTCCGGAAACGCACTGATCGTCGATAAACAGAGCTAGTGTAGTCCGCTGATGGACACAACCGACGCGTAATGTCGCGCGCAAACCAGTCGTTAACATGGGGAACAATATGGACGGTACGGTAGTTATTTTTGTGCTTTTGGCAGTGGCTGTTATTACCCTGTTCAAAGGGATACGGCAGGTGCCGCAGGGCTATAAATGGGTCGTGCAACGCCTCGGCAAGTACCATGAAACGCTGTCTCCTGGCCTGAATTTTATTATTCCCTACGTCGATACAGTGGCCTACAAAGTCACCACCAAGGATATCGTGCTCGATATTCCCTCCCAGGAAGTTATCACGCTGGATAACGTGGTGATTATCGCCAATGCGGTGGCCTATATTAATATCCTGTCGCCGGAAAAGGCGGTATACGGGGTTGAGGATTACGAACTGGCGATTAGAACACTGGTGCAAACCTCCCTGCGCTCCATCGTCGGCGAGATGGCCCTGGACGCCGCGCTGTCCTCCCGCGACCAGATTAAGGCCAAATTGAAAGCGTCCATCTCCGACGATATTTCCGATTGGGGTATTACCCTGAAGACCGTAGAGATTCAGGATATCAATCCGTCCATGACGATGCAGAAAGCCATGGAAGAGCAGGCCGCGGCGGAACGTTTGCGCCGCGCCACGGTGACCCGCGCCGACGGTGAAAAATCCGCGGCCATTCTCGAAGCCGATGGACGCCTCGAAGCTTCCCGTCGCGACGCCGAAGCCAAAGTGGTCATTGCTCAGGCCACCAGGGAGGCCATTGAAAAAGTGACCGATGCCATTGGCCAGAACGAATTACCGATTATGTATCTGCTCGGCGAGCGCTATGTGGATTCGATAAAAACCATGGCGACCTCGCAAAATGCAAAATTTCTGGTGTTGCCGGCAGATATTCCGGCGGCCGTGCGCGGTATTATGAGCAATCTCAAATAACTGCTGGTCAGTGGCTGTTGCGGGTGAGTAATCCGTAACTATTTAAGCTGATTGTCGAACGGGGTCACAATATTGAGCTAGGCTAAGGAGTAGTGTCACGGTTTAAAATCCGCAGGGAGTTGGAAAATGAATAAGCAATGTTCAGCAATACACTGCACTCGTGGTTTGCCGGTTTGGCGTTCAGGGTGTCTGGGTTTGGTGCTGCTCGGTTTCAGCCTGTACGGTTACGGCGCCGACCGGTATGACACCAGTCCTGCGTGGCCCCTGTGCGGGCGTATCATCGAACAACTACCCACCTGGAATCCCCAGGACGGGTGCCCCGGCGAACGCTGGGGTGACGGGGGGTACAGCGATGAGCCGGTCTCATCCCCCTTCGGTCCGCGGCCGCTGGTTTCCGAAAATTACCGCTACGATTTTCACCGCGGTATCGACATCCCCACCGCTGTCGGCACGCCGGTATTCGCGATCGCGGATGGCGAGGTGCGCATCGCGGGAAACCACAGCGGTTACAGTGATCCCCTGGTGCAGCTGCGGCATTTGCGGCCGGGGGCAACGGGTTGTGCCGAGGTGGGCTGTTATCACAGCAACTATATGCATCTGAGTAGCTGGGCGGTGGTCGCCGGAGCAACCGTCGCAAAAGGCCAGTTGCTGGGCTATTCGGGTGCCAGCGCGAGCGGCTTTGAGCATCTGCATTTTGAAATTCGCGATGCGCCTTCATTTGACCCTTTCAGTAGCTGGTCCCGGGACGCCGTAAATCCCCTGGGGGTGCTGCCCTACAGCTCCGGCGACGGGGTTACCCTGCAAATTGATGGGGTAACCGGCCTGGATAGCGACAGGCCGCAGGTAGAGGTCACCGTCACCAGTCCACGGGCGGACATGGTGCGGGTGGAACTGACCCTGTACGACAGTCGCGGCAAGCAGATTAGCCAGCCGGGCAATACAGCAGATGGCCGCGGCTACAATGTTTATCCCTCCTGGTTCGATATGGACGTGTGGAATTTTCAATACAGTCATAAAGACAGCGCGAATGTCCCCTGGCAAAGTTTCGGCGCCGGTGGCGTCAACGAATGTCCTTTTCACGGGGCTCACGGGGCGGGCTACGATGCCAACGTGCATATGGACGAGCAGGATCCGGACAATTTTCAACAGGGCCTGTTTAACGGCGTAAGGGTGCGCCCGGACCTGTATCACGGCAGCTATTTCCTGAACCTGACCTTTCTGGAGCTGCATGGCCCGGCAGATTGTGTGGTGGCCACCGCTTATCCCCTCAATGCCATTGCCGTGAGTACCAGGTTCGGTAACTGTCGGGCCCTGGACGGCGGCAAGGGTGGCGGTAATGGTGGTGGGAAAGGGAATAAAAAATAACTGTTGCCAGCGGGAATTATTAGAAGCGGGGATTATTAAACGCAACAAAAAACCGACCAGACAACCTGGTCGGTTTTTTGTTGCAAGAACATCAGGGGTGGGAAACTGCTAGCATTGATAGTCCCCCATGCTGTCATAGCAACCGGCATTGTCGTCGATCACAATACCCCCCTCCTGGTTGATGGCCCGCACTTCTTCAACGGTCAGGCTGCCCACGTCCACCAGCGCCCAGGCTTTAGCTTCGTTGTCCGTGGTGGTGTAGGTGCAGATCCCACCGTCGAAAGTCCCGCCGTTGCCTTCACAGGTAGCCTGATCTTCATCGGACGTGGTGTAAGTGCCATTGGTGTATGCGGCGCTGGAAAGTGCAGTGGCGTGAACTGTCACTGTGTGTTCGCCCGCACTCAGGTTTGGCGCCACAAAGTTAAAGTGATTGGCCGATGTGGTGCTCAGAATCAGCCCAATCTCTTCGTCGCTCACCACACAGTCATTCGCCACATTGATGGTGCCCGAGCTGGTCCCGTCGCCGTTGTCTGTGACGGTCACCGCGCAGGATTCAATCACCCCACCCAGGGTGGCGCTCAACTCCTGAATGCGATTGGCAAAGACCACCGAGCTCGGAAAAGCGAGGTCGTGCTCACCATCGATAGCGACATGCACCAGGATACCGGCGGCAGCCCCGGCTTTTTCCGCGCTGCCATTTTTGCCCTTCACGTTGGTTTCAGTGTATATGCCATTTTGCAGCGACACGCCGATAAGCAGGTCCTTCTTGTTGGCGGTCTTGATGGTGGCGGTCAGAATCGTGTCGTTGTTGCCCGCGGTGACGCACACGTCGTTAGTGGGATCGTAGAGGTAATCGCCATCCACACAGGTCCCCTGGGGCGAGGCATCGGTGGTGTCCGCAACCCCGCTGTGCAGTAGATGTAAGTTTGCACCGGCGGTGGCAACGTGGGCGGCGAATTTTGAGGCGGGAGCGGCCGCTGCAAAAGCGCTCAGGCCGAGTAAGGTTGCGGCGGTAATAATGGTAACAGCGTGTTTCAGATAATTATGTTGCATGGTAAGGCTCCTGATTCAATGAATATCCATCCCGCGGTTGCGAGGTACATTGGGTGCGAGGTACGTTGGTTGCTGGGTACATCGGTTGCCACACTAAAAAACCCGACTACAACGCGCCTGCTCCACTCGCCCATGTATAGCAACAAAGTGTGACCCGTTACCCATTTTGAGGGCCTTTAAATGCCTCAACGGTTGTTTTCAGGTAATCAACGGTAGTACCGTTCTTCGGAGCTTATGAGACGTTGCGGATAAAAAATATATCTTTATAAAACAAATAGATATGTTGTTTTTATAGATCAAAAAATTCTTAATTAACGCAAACTTAGGTCGCTATCTTATTGAATGCAGGCATTTTAGTCGCCCTGTTCCAGGGAGCTGGCGTGGATGGGGTCATCCCTCCCATGCGCGGCGTAGACAACTCCCCGTTACCCAGGATTTGTCCATTCGTTGTCAGTGGTGCCAGGCGCGGGACCGTCCGGGCGGAAGCTGGTTTTAGCCTGCTGGGCTGCTACAACTTGGAAGGACAAGGGGAGCGGGCGCCGCTATAATGGCGCACTTATTTCTTGCGCACTGCTTTAAGCAATTTATGACTGCACTTAAACGCGACCTGTCAAAGCGCCGCACCTTCGCTATTATTTCCCACCCCGATGCCGGCAAGACCACCATCACTGAAAAATTGTTGTTGCTTGGCCGCGCTATTCAGATCGGGGGCACGGTCAAGGGCCGCAAAAGTGACCGGCACGCGACGTCCGACTGGATGGCCATGGAAAAGGAACGGGGCATTTCCGTCACCTCATCGGTGATGCAGTTCCCCTATCAGGGGCGCACGGTTAATCTGCTGGACACCCCCGGCCACGGCGATTTTTCCGAAGACACCTACCGCACCCTGACTGCGGTGGACTCGGTGTTGATGGTGATCGACGGCGCCAAGGGCGTGGAGGAGCGCACCGTCAAGTTGATGGAGGTGTGCCGCCTGCGCACCACGCCGATACTCAGTTTTATCAACAAATTGGATCGGGAGGCGCGGGATCCGGTGGACGTGCTCGACGAAATTGAAGCGGTATTGAAAATTTCCGCCGCGCCGATCAACTGGCCCCTGGGCATGGGCAAGCGCTTTAAGGGCGTGTACGATTTCAGTAGCGACACGGTGCATGTATACCGGCCCGGGCAGGGCAGTCGTATTCCCGACGATGAACAAATTAAAGGGCTGGAGAGCGACGCAGCTAAAGCGTTGCTGGGCAGCGATTACGACGAGATGGTGGCGCAGATAGAGCTGGTCAGAGGTGCGACCCCCGAGTTCGACCTGGACGCCTATCTCGCCGGCGCACAGACACCGGTATTTTTCGGCACCGCGCTGGGGAATTTCGGCGTGCGCGAAATGCTCGACCATTTTGTCGAGTGGGCACCGGCGCCGCAGTCACGGATTGCCAACGAGCGGGAAGTGACCCCGGCAGAGACCAGTTTTTCCGGTTTCGTGTTTAAAATCCAGGCCAACATGGATCCCAACCACCGGGACCGCATCGCCTTTTTGCGGGTTTGCTCGGGCACCTACACACGCGGCATGAAAATGCGCCACGTGCGCCTCGGCAAGGATGTGCGCATCGCCGATGCGGTCAGTTTTCTGGCGGGGGATCGGGCGCAGGTCGAGGAGGCCATTGCCGGGGATATCATCGGGCTGCACAACCACGGCACCATTCAAATAGGCGATACCTTTACCGAGGGCGAGGCGCTGAAATTTACCGGTGTGCCACATTTTGCGCCGGAATTGTTTCGCTTGATCCGCCTGCGCGATCCGCTCAAGACCAAACAGCTGCGCAAGGGCTTGCAACAGCTCTCCGAGGAGGGCTCGGTGCAGGTGTTTTTTCCGTTGGCCAATAACAACGTTCTGGTGGGGGCGGTCGGGCAGTTACAGTATGAAGTGGTCGCCTATCGGTTGCGGGAGGAATACGGTGTCGAGGCCATTTACGAACCGGTTAATATTTATTCCGCACGCTGGGTCGCCAGTGACGACGATCGGGCGATGGCTCAGTTTCGCGGCAAGGCCGCCGACCACCTCGCCCTGGACGGTGGTGGCCACCTGACCTATCTGGCGCCCACGCGGGTCAACCTGGGGCTTACCGAGGAACGCTATCCGCAGGTGGTGTTTCGCGCCACGCGGGAGCACTAGTCCGGGGGCGATTGCCCGCACCGCTAAAAACTGGCAATCTTGACCCATAATAGCGTCGCTGGCTTGCCCATGATTGCCCTGCCTCATATTGCGCCACACCATCGCCACCATCGCGCGCGGATCATGTGCCGTCTCGCAGGATTCGTTCTGCGTCGTTGTGGCTGGCGTGTGGTCGGTAACTTTCCAGAGCAGCGCCGCTTTATTATTGTCGCGGGTCCACATACCTCCAACTGGGATTTCGTGTACGGCATGCTGGCGGTACTGGCGCTGGACGTGCGTATTCACTGGCTGGGGAAAAACACCCTGTTTCGCGCACCGCTGAAAACGGTGATGACCTGGCTCGGGGGCATTCCGGTGGATCGCGGTAACCCGGCCGGTGTTACCGAAGATATTGCTGAAAAACTGCGTAGCGCGCCTGCCATGGCGCTGGTTATCACGCCGGAAGGAACCCGCAGTAAAGTGGAAAAATGGAAAACCGGATTTCTGCGCATCGCCCGGGCTGCAGACTGTACGCTACTCCCGGCGACTATAGATTTTGCTACCAGGACCATAGCGCTCGAACCGCTTATTGCTCCCGGTGACGATGCCGACGCGGACATCGCGCGTATCCGCGGAATGTTTGCCAGAGTAACCCCCCGCAATCCCGGCAACTTCTGATGGCTGTGCCAACTTGCCGAGTTGCGGCGAGATGTTATTCTGAACGAAATGGCACTCAACCGACGCGGGGTTTCGCGTGTGAAGGCCAGTCAGGATGGTTGCATGCAGGTACCACGAATCACCCATATTGCTCTGCACGTCGAGGATATCGACGCCTGCGTTGAATTTTATCGCGACTTTTGCGCCATGGGCGTGGTGCATACCCGCGCAGCGGGCACACAGCGCATTGTGTGGCTGGCGGAGCCGGGTCGGGAAGCGGATTTTATATTCGTAGTCATGAGTGGTGGCCGGGATTTACGCTTGCCCGACCAGGATTACCGCCACTTTGGCTTTGCGCTCGATAGTCGCGAGGCGGTGGATGACATCGCCGCCAGGGGAGCTTCCCGGGGCTGTCTGGTGTGGTCGCCCCGGGATGAACCCTTTCCCGTGGGCTACTATTGCGGCCTGCGGGACCCGAACGGCAATTTCGTCGAATTCAGTTACGGCCAACCACTGGGGCCGGGCGCCGCCGATCTGGCGACCTTGCCCGCCGCGCTCACCAAAAGACCCTTCGTTAGCGATTGATCCACCACAAGAAGTACGTAAAAAAAGTCGTCGTACCTGGTGAGAATGCGCTACTTTATGGGTGTCGCGAAGTGGTGTTGGACGGGTCATGGAATTTAAGGATTACTACCAGATTCTCGGGGTGCAGCGTGGTGCCAACCAGGACGACATTCGTCGCGCCTACCGCAAACTCGCGCGCAAGTATCACCCGGATGTGAGCAAAGAGGCCGACGCGGAAGAGCGCTTTAAGGAGATTGGCGAAGCGTACGAAGTGCTCGGGGATACGGAAAAACGGGTGGCCTACGACCAGTTGGGGGCCAACTGGCGCGCCGGTCAGGATTTTCAGGCACCGCCCGACTGGGACGCGGGTTTCGAGTTCACCGGCACAGATTTCAGTGGCAGCGATCAGGGCGCCTTCAGCGACTTTTTCGAAACCCTGTTCGGGCGACATTTTGCGGGCGGGCAATTCGGCACCGGCGAGACGCGGGCTGGCCGTGGACGGGATCACCATGCGCGCGTGGTGATCGACCTGGAGGAAGCCTATCGCGGTGCCACACGGGCAGTGACCCTGCGTGCCGCGCAACTGGATGAACACGGCCATCCGCACGCCCGGCCGCGCACCCTCAACGTAAAAATTCCGGTGGGCGTCAAGCAGGGGCAACATATCCGTCTCACTGGTCAGGGTGAGCCGGGCCGCGGCGGTCCGGCGGGGGATCTGTATCTGGAAGTGGCGTTCAATCCCCATAATCTGTATCGAGTGGACGGTCACGACCTGTATCTGGATTTACCCGTTGCCCCCTGGGAGGCGGCCCTCGGCGCGGCGGTCAAGGTGCCCCTGCCCACGGGGGCAGTGGAAATGAAGATTCCCCCCGGCTCCGCCAGTGGTAGAAAACTGCGGTTAAAAGGCAAGGGTATTCCAGCCAGGCCGCCCGGCGATTTTTACGTGGTACTGCAACTGGTGCTGCCGCCGGCAAATACGGACAAAGCCCGCGCGCTGTATCGCACTATGCAACGGGAAATGAGCTTTAACCCACGCCAGGCATGGGGGAAAACCGCGTGAACGAGAACCAGGGGGATACGGTTTCCGGCGTTGTAGTGGAGGTGCATGCGCCGCTGTCCGTGGAACAGTTGCTACGGGCCTGTGCCGTGGAGCTGGCCTTTGTGGTGGAACTGGTGGAGGAAGGCGTGCTGGAGTTGCAACAACCAGAGCCCGGCGCGGCGCAGCCTCAGACCGTCCTGTCGCAGGCTCCGGAAACCTGGTATTTCTCCGTGGACTGCGTGCAGCGGTTGCGTACCGCGCGGCGCCTGCAACGGGATCTGCACATCAATGTCGCCGGCGTCGCGGTGATTCTCGATCTGCTGGATCAGGTGCGCTCGCTGGAGGCTAAACTTCTGCAACGGGCGCGCCCGTGATCCGTCAAGTGTTGCGTCGTCCTTCCCTGTCAGCTGTCGAGCCGCTCGATAATGGTGGCATTGGCGGTGCCGCCACCCTCGCAGATGGCCAGCAATCCATAGCGCAATTTGCGTCGCTCCAGCTCGTTCAGCAACGTGGTCATTAACTTGGCCCCGGTGCAGCCCAACGGGTGGCCATTAGCCTGCGCACCGCCGTTGACATTGAGTTTGTTCAAGTCGGCGCCAACCGCCTTGGCCCACGCCAGGGGCACGGGGCCAAACGCTTCGTTCACTTCATAGAGATCTATATCGTCGATGGTCAGGCCGGCCCGTTCCAGCACTTTTTGCGTGGCCGGTATGGGCCCTTCGAGCATAATGACCGGATCGGAACCGACCACTGCGAGGCTGTGGATACGCGCTCGCGGTTTTAGCCCGAATTTTTTTACCGCCTGTTCATTGGCAATCATGACTGCCGCTGAACCATCGCTGATCTGGCTGGCGCTGCCGGGGGTGACGACACCGCCTTCCGCGAGGGGTTGCAGGCCGCGCATGGCTTC
>JBFJMM010000046.1:0-12271 GCA_041633885.1 Porticoccaceae bacterium | reverse complement strand
GAGAATAAATATCTTATCTCAACAGGAGTAACGAACACCATGAGTAACATTCAAGAACGTGTCATAAAAATGGTTGCCGAGCAATTAGGCGTTAAGGAAGAAGACGTGAAACCCGATTCGTCTTTCGTCGAAGATCTCGGTGCTGATTCGCTTGACACAGTCGAGTTGATCATGGCCCTCGAGGAAGAATTTGACACGGAAATACCCGACGAAGATGCCGAAAAGCTGGCGTCGGTGCAGGATGCGATCAATTATATCAATACAAATCTGAGCTGAATTTTTTTCGGTTTGTGCGTAAAGCTGCCAGTGTTCGGGGCAGCTTTTGCGTTTTTGCCATGCGGCCTGGGTGTCAAGACGTCGTCGATTTGTTTTAATCGCGGACAATGACAGAGCACACCAGTTTTATAAATGGCGAACCCGGAACGGCTGTATCCCTTACGGATCGAGGCTTTCAATACGGGCACGGCCTGTTCGAAACCATGCGTCTGTGCGACCGGCACTTACCGCTGTGGCGCTACCATAGCCAACGTCTCCAGGCGGGTGCACGCGTGTTGCGTATACCTCTGGATCTTAAACTTCTCGATACTTATCTTGCGCGGGCAATCGCCAGTTTTCCGCCCAGTGGGGTGGTGCGCCTGACCGTCACTGCCGTGAGCGCGGAGCGCGGGTATCGTTGTAAAGACAGAGCGACCGCCCAGTATGTCGTGCAGTGCTTTGCATTGCCTGCGACTGATTATAGACCGATGACACTGCAACCCTGTCGCTATCGGTTACCGGATAATCCAACGCTGGCCGGACTCAAACATTTGAACCGACTCGACCAGGTGGTGGCGGCATTGGAACTCGATCAGCAGGCACCGGACGGGGTGGACGGGCTATTGCTCGACAGACACAACAATATCGTCGAAGCCCTGAGCAGTAACCTGTTTGTGTTCTCCGCGGGGCGCTGGTCGACGCCTGGCCTGGCGCGTTGTGGGGTGGCAGGTGTCATGCGCCATTATCTGATGGAGATGCTCGAACAATTACCCGGCGAGCCGGTTGCAGTAGTGGATATGGATACGGACAGCCTGCGCGGTGCACAGGAATTATTTATCTGTAATTCCGTGCGGGGAATTTGTCCGGTGAATAAAGTGATTGGGGTTGGTGAATGGCCTGCGTGCGGGGTTGAGACCCGTCGCGTACAGGACCAACTGGCCCGGCGGCTGCCATGTTTCGCCAGTTGATCGTTGTCGGGATTGTGGCTTTACTCGGCTTGCTGGCCGGGACCTGGTGGCTGGATCGCGCTCTCGATCAGCCCCTGGCAGTGCCGGTGGAGGGATATCAATTTGTTGCCGGCAAAGGAGACGGGGTGTATCGCATCGCTTACAAACTTGAGGAGGCCGGGGTTGTGCGCCACGCCATTGCCCTGCGACTGTACGCAAAAATGACGGGGCGAGATCAGGTGCGAGCCGGTGAGTACGCTCTGGTGGAAGGAGATACGATAAAAACTCTGTTGGACAAGTTACAAAAAGGTCTGACGGTACAGTACCGGGTGACTATTCCCGAGGGGCTGACCCTGGCTCAATGGCTGGGCATTTTGCATGCACAACCTGGCATCGACCGGCGCTTATCCCTCAATTTTCGCGTTGAACTGGCTGACATACTGGGCCTTGCCGTGGACAAACTGGAGGGATGGTTCGCGCCAGACACCTATGTGTTCAGTGGCGGAGATTCCGATATAGACATTTTGCAGCGCGCTTACCAACGGATGACTGGCATCATGGCGGAACAGTGGCAACAACGTGCCCAGGATCTGCCTTACCAGTCCCCCGAGGAAGCGCTGGTGATGGCGTCCATCATAGAGAAAGAAACAGGGGTCGCGGAGGAGCGGGACGAAATTGCTGGCGTGTTTGTACGGCGCCTGCGCAAAGGCATGCGTTTGCAGACGGATCCAACGGTGATTTACGGGCTGGGTGATGCCTTTCGGGGCAATCTGACCCGCGCGCATTTGCAGATGCCCACCCCCTATAACACCTATCTGATCGATGGTTTGCCGCCGACCGCCATCGCCAATCCCGGAGAGGCAGCGATCCGCGCCGCGCTCCACCCGCGCCCGGGGAACACCCTGTTTTTTGTCGCGAAGGGGGACGGCAGCCACCATTTTTCTGCTACGCTGGCAGAACACAATGAGGCGGTGCGGCGTTATCAATTACGCCGTAAAAGCGATTATCGCTCATCGCCCAGGTGACGTGATGGTGTCGGTAATGAAGGGTAAATTTATCACGCTGGAAGGTTCCGAAGGGGTGGGTAAAACTACTAACGCGGCGTATATAAAGGACCGCCTGGCTCAGTTGGACGTAGAGTGTGTGGTTACTCGGGAACCGGGTGGCACCTCGCTCGGGGAAAAAATTCGCTCTCTGCTGCTGGCTCGCGACAGCGAAGCGATAGATGATTACGCCGAGCTGTTGTTGATTTTTGCGGCACGGGCGCAGCATCTGGCGCGGGTGATCAGACCCGCACTGGAACGCGGTGTATGGGTGTTGTGTGATCGCTTTACCGACGCTACTTACGCGTATCAAGGTGGTGGCAGGGGAGTTCCAGACGCAAGCATAGCGGTGCTGGAAAACTTGCTGCAAGGGGATCTGCGCCCGGATCTCACCATCATTCTGGATATTGATCCCGAAACAGGTTTGGCGCGGGTTAAAGAACGGGGCGAGTTCGATCGTTTTGAGCGCGAACAACTGGCGTTTTTCCAGCGGGTCCGCAACGCTTATCTGGCGCGCGCAGCGACCGATACGCAACGCTACCGAGTTGTTAATGTGGCGCGAGGGTTGCCCGAAATTCAGTCCGATTTGCGCCAGCAGCTGGATCAATTTATACAACGGGTACAATGAATTTTCCGAACGACGCTTTGCAACCTTACCCCTGGCAGCTGACGCAGTGGCAGCAGTTGCAGAGTATGTTGTCGGCCGACAGGATGCCCCATAGTTTACTGCTGGCTGGGCCTTCGGAGATCGGTAAACGTCACTTTGCGCATGTCCTTGCGCAGCGTATGTTGTGCCGATCTCCCGACGGGGGTTATGGCTGTGGCAGGTGTAAGGCCTGTCATTTGATGGCGGCGGGGACGCATCCCGACTGGTCGGTGCTGGAGCCGGAGGCAATCGGCAAGGGGATCAAGATAGACGCCATTCGCGCGCTGGAAAGTCGCGCCGCTACCACCGCCCAACAGAGCGGCTGGCGGATCGTCCTGATTCAGCCAGCGGAAGCTATGAATGCCAATGCCGCTAACGCGCTGCTGAAGACCCTCGAGGAGCCGGGTGCAAAAACGTTGCTGATTCTGGTGAGTCACAATACCAGCGGTGTGCTCCCGACGGTGCGCAGTCGCTGCCGCGTAATGCCGTTTACCGTGCCCAGTAGCAGCTTGGTGATTCCCTGGCTGCGGCACACCATGGGTCTTTCCGAAATCGCCACTGGCACCATTGCCAAAGGGGCGGGTAAACCATTGCGTATATTACGTCTGCTGGAAAGCGACATGTTGGCCCAGATGGAGAGTTTTGAAGCCCTGCTGGATGCCGTCGCAGCTGGCGAATTGTCGGTGGTGAGTGCCGCCGAGACGAGTCTCCAATTGCCCGACCAGGAAGCGATTGAGTGGTTACAATATTATCTGTATCGACGCCTGCGCGACCAATATTTTTCTTCCCTCCGTGGTCAGCGTCGGGGGTTTATTTTTCTCGATCGCATAACGACGGCGAAACGCAACCTGTTGAGCGCGGCCAACCCCAATCGCCAGTTATTATGGGAGGAACTTTTGCTGGACTGGCGCCAGGTGGTGGGTGGCGGCAGGTAAAGGTGTATGGTAATCTTCGGGCGAGGTAATGACTGCGGTCGAATAATGTATGGAAGCGATTAGTGGCGGTCTGCGCAACGGTATTCTCAATTTAACGCTGAAGGAAGCGAATGAATTGTACGAATGCTATATGCCGTTTATTGCTGGCGGTGGGTTATTTATTCCCACACGCAAGCAATACATGCTGGGGGATGAAGTGTTTGTACTCCTGGAGCTCATGGAAGAACCCGATAAAATACCGCTTACCGGAAAAATCGTATGGGTGACGCCCAAAGGCGTGAGTGGCAACCGCCGCAGTGGAGTGGGCATACAGTTTTCCGAAAGCAACGCCGATTTAATCAACAAAATTGAAACCTATCTGGCTGGATTACTGCAATCCACTCGGCCTACCCATACGCTGTAACGTTGCCCGCGTAAGGTGCCAATACTCCCTATGCTGGTAGATTCCCACTGCCACCTCGACCATCTCGATTTGACCGCCCACAACGACTCGTTACGGATGTTGCTGGATGCTGCCCGAGCTCGCGGTGTCGAGGGGTTTCTGAGTGTCGGTGTCGATCTCGAATCATCGCGACGTCTGATTACCCTGGCGCAGGCGCACCCGGATGTGGTGCTGGCCGTTGGTTCCCACCCCCTGCAACGCAATCCTCAGCCTCTCCCGGACGTGGCGGAATTAACCACCCTGGGTCGTGGTGAAAAGGTGGTGGCGATTGGTGAAACTGGCCTCGATTACCATTACAGCCCTGACTCAGCGGCGTGGCAGCGCGAGAGTTTTGTTCGCCATGCGTTTGTGGCCGACCAGTTGGCGAAGCCCCTTATCGTACATACGCGAGAAGCCCGCAGCGAAACCCTGGAGCTTTTACGCCGCCATGCGAACCTGGACATCGGTGGTGTACTGCACTGTTTTACGGAAGACTGGGCGATGGCAAAGGCGGCTCTGGATCTCAATTTTTACATCTCCTTTTCTGGCATCTTAACGTTCAACAATGCAAGCGCCTTACGGGCGGTGGCAAAAAAAATTCCGTTGCAGCGATTGCTGGTCGAAACGGACAGCCCCTGGCTGGCACCTAAACCCTGGCGGGGACGAAAAAATGAACCCCAGTACGTGGTTGAGGTTGCACAGACGTTGGCGGATCTTCGCGGCCTGCCTGTGGTCGAACTGGCGCAGGCTACCACAGCTAATTTTGAGCGTCTTTTTGGCCCGATCTCAGTGGCGGCCTGTGGTAACATTGACGGTAAAATCGTTTCCTGAGCGGGGCGCCTGTGAATACCAAAGAAACGCGAGTACACAAAAGCTTTCCGGTAGGTCCATTGCAGTGTAATTGTTCAATAGTAGGGGATTTGACCACCGGCCGAGCACTGGTGGTGGACCCGGGTGGCGACGCGGATATCATTCTTGGATTGCTTGCCGAGTTGCAGTTACAGGTGGTGGCAATTATTCATACCCATGCCCATCTCGATCACATACTCGCTGCCGGGGAGCTCAAAAAAGCGACCGGGGCGCCGATTTATTTGCACCGCGACGATCAGTTTTTATGGGACATCGTCGAAGACCAATGTGCAATGTTTGGCATCCCCTACAAGCCCCTGCCTGATCCGGATCACTATCTACGGGACGACCAGGATCTGGGATGCTGCGGCGGTGTCGCCATTCACACGCCGGGGCATACGCCGGGCTCCACCAGTTTCTGGTTTGCCGACAGCAATCTGTTGCTTGCCGGTGACACCCTGTTTCAGCGCAGTATCGGGCGCACGGATTTTGCCGGGGGGGATTACGACCAGATAACGCGCTCCATTCGCGAACGGCTTTACACCCTCGACGAACAGGCCACCGTGATTACCGGGCACGGACCCAGCACCACCATTGGCGATGAAAAATACAACAACCCGTTTGTTCAGGCATAAGAGGTTTTGGTGGATTCCGAGTCGCTAAATAAGCGGGAAACCCTGCGCCAACAACTGGTGGTCATGCTGGATCTACAGCAGGCCATGAACGCGAAGGTAACCGCCGACTGGGCATCCCGGGGCTTCGAGTGGTACCGTGCGATCTGGGTCGAATGCGCGGAAATGCTCGACCACTACGGGTGGAAATGGTGGAAAAAGCAGACGCCGGATATTGAACAGGTGCAGCTTGAGCTGGTGGACATCTGGCATTTTGGCCTGAGTTTGTTGCTATTGCGCGACGGGGATCGCGACGACCTGTTGGACCAGATGATCGGCGAGCTCGTAACTCCCGTGGTCGCAGAAAATGAATTTCCCCAGGAACTGGAAGCGTTTGCGTTAACCACGCTGGCCAGCAAGGATTTCGATATCCAGGCCTTTAAGCGCTTGATGACGAGCATCGGGCTGAGCTTCGATGAACTCTACAGGCGCTATGTTGGCAAAAATGTCCTCAATTTGTTTCGCCAGGACAACGGCTATCAAACGGGGAAATACGTTAAACAGTGGTCCGGCCGGGAAGACAATGAACATCTTGTGGAGGTGGTCGCGGCGCTCGATCCCTCCAGTCCAGGGTTCAAGGACGCCCTGTATGTGGCGCTGGAAAACCGCTACCGCGAAAGCCTCACTGGATGAGGGCGATCGGCGGTGAAATTCTGCGTTAAATACGTATAATGACCGCCTTTCAGTTACCCACGTTGCCACCAGACGGAGAGCCCCTGTGAAATCACCTGTACGTGTCACTGTGACCGGAGCGGCCGGTCAGATCAGTTATTCCCTGCTGTTTCGTATCGCCGCTGGCGAAATGTTGGGAGCGGATCAACCGGTTATTTTGCAGATGCTGGAAATTACGCCGGCCCTTGGCGCATTGCAGGGTGTCGCCATGGAGCTGGAAGACTGCGCGTTTCCGCTGCTGGCTGGCATGGTTTGTACGGATGACGCGAACATCGCCTTTAAGGATACGGATTATGCGTTGCTGGTGGGGGCGCGGCCGCGCGGTCCGGGTATGGAGCGCAAGGATCTGCTGGAAGCGAATGCCGCAATTTTCTCAGCTCAGGGCAAGGCCATTAATGCCGTTGCCAGTCGCGCCATTAAAGTACTGGTGGTGGGCAATCCGGCCAATACCAATGCATTGATTGCCCAGCGTAACGCCCCGAATATCAACCCGCGCCAGTTTACCGCCATGACCCGCCTCGATCACAATCGGGCGCTGACCCAGCTTGCTCTGAAAACAGGCAAATCGATCAACGATGTGACCCGAATGATTATCTGGGGTAATCATTCGGCGACCCAGTACCCAGATGTTCACCATGCGCTGGTCAACGACGTCCCGGCCTTAAGCTTGGTGGATCAGGCCTGGTATGAAAGCGATATGATACCGACCGTACAGCAGCGCGGCGCAGCCATTATTCAGGCGCGTGGCGCGTCCAGTGCAGCTTCTGCCGCCAACGCGGCGATCAGTCATATGCGTACCTGGGTGCTCGGTAGCGCCGCTCACGACTGGGTCAGTATGGGGGTCTATAGCGATGGCAGTTATGGCATCGATCAGGGTCTGATCTACTCGCTACCCTGCGTGTGTAAAGATGGCGACTGGCAGGCGGTGCAGGGGTTAACCATCAACGAATTTTCCCGTGGGAAAATGGATGCCACTGCCCAGGAATTGCGCGAGGAACGGGACGCGGTCAAGCACCTGTTACCCTGATTTCCGGTACGTTGGAGCCGACCGGATCGGCTGTGCTGGCGCGCTATTTGCGGGCCATAACCTTTGGAAACTAACCCATGGCTTTAGCAAAAATCGGCAATTTGGCGCCTGATTTCAAACTTCCCAACCAGTCGGCCGAAACCGTACATTTGAAGGCGTTTCGCAAGGCCAAGAACGTGGTCGTATATTTTTATCCAAAAGCCATGACGCCGGGTTGTACCGTGCAGGCCTGTGGTATCAGCGATAGTCGCAAGGCGTTTGCGAAGCTGGACACAGTGGTTCTGGCGATCAGCCCCGACCCGGTCAGGCGCCTGGAAAAATTTGTAGAAAAACATCAGCTCCAATTTGATTTGCTGTCGGACGAGGATCACGCTGTCGCGGATAAATATGGCGTCTGGGCCCTGAAAAAATTCATGGGTCGAGAATATATGGGTATTGTGCGCACGACTTTTATTATCGACCGCGACGGTCGTCTACGGCACGTAATTGACAAGGTAAATACCAAAACCCATCATCAGGATGTGCAAGACTGGATTCGCAATAACTTGAAATAATGGCTTGCAGGGCGCATGCGCGGCGCTCATCAGTGCCAGGTTAAAAACATGGGTACTTGTGTGCCGTTGAATGTGCGGTTAGAAAAAACTATCGTTGTAAACGTTGTAATCAAGAGGTCATTAAGTATGTCATTTTTTATTTCCCCCGCCTTTGCCGAAGCGCCCGCTGCCGCGGCTGGCGAACCCAATCCCCTGGTGACCCTGTTAATGTTTGCCGGGCTGTTTGTGTTTATGTATCTGCTGATTATTCGCCCGCAGCGCAAGCGGCAGAAGGAACATCAACAATTGGTCGCCGCACTGGCCAAGGGCGATGAGGTGGTGACCTCCAGTGGCATCCTCGGCAGAATTGGTAAAATTGAGGGGGATTATCTGGTGCTGGAAGTTTCCGATACCGTGGCGTTGAAATTCCAGCGTTCGGCAGTGCATGCGGTGCTACCCAAGGGTACCCTGAAAGCGATTTAACCAGACTCCGGAAGGGTCGAGGAGGGCAGGTGCCGGACTATCCGCAGCGTCTGCAACTGGCACAGTTACCAACCCCACTGCAGTGCCTGGAACGATTGTCCGCTCGTATTGGCGGCCCGCGGATATGGGTTAAACGGGACGATTTAACCGACTGTGGCGCCAGCGGCAACAAAATCCGCAAGCTTGAATTTACCCTTGCCAGGGCTCTTGATCAGGGCTGCGATACGGTTATTACATGTGGTGGTGTGCAATCGAATCACTGTCGCGCCACCGCCCTTCTGGGCGCCCGCCTGGGGCTAAAAGTTCACCTGATATTACGCGATGAAGATTCTCCAGTAACGCCGGAAGCAACCCCGGACGGCAATTTGTTCCTCGACTGTCTGGCCGGCGCGACCCTGTCACTCTATTCTCGTCATCAGTACCAGGCGGAGCTGGTCGGGCTGTGCGCCCACTGGGCAGCGCACTATAAAAAAACGGGCCGCAAAGCGTATCAAATTCCCACCGGGGCCAGCGACGGCACCGGCGTGTGGGGTTATGTGGCTTGTGCGCAGGAGTTGAAAAATGATTTTGCCCGGCTGCGGATACAACCCGGTGCGATCGTGCACGCCACTGGCTCCGGGGGCACGCAGGCTGGCTTAACCGCGGGCGCGGCGCTGTACGATCTCGATTGCCCGGTGGTTGGTATGGCGGTGTGCGACAGTGCCGATTACTTTCGCCGCAAGGTCTACGCAGATTTGCAGGAGTGGCGGCTCCTGTATGGAGTGGACATCGATATTGATCGCCTGGCGATTATTGTTAACGATGCCTTTATCGGCCCCGGCTATGCCAGGGCTGGAGCCGAGGTGTTCAGCACTATCCGCGAAGTTGCCGCACTGGAGGGGCTAATTCTCGACCCGGTGTACAGCGGCAAGGCATTCCACGGCATGCTGGAGGAAATTCGCCACGGTGCATTCTCGCAGCTGTCGGATGTGGTGTTTATTCACACGGGTGGTATTTTTGGATTGCTCGCGCAGCGCCACGGGCTGGGATACCATGTACCGTCACAAACATAAAAAACTGGGCCTGATAAGCATATGTTCGAGCAACTGATTGATCTGATAAATGGCTTTGTGTGGGGTCCAGTCATGTTGATATTGTTACTGGGCACCGGCTGTTATCTCACGGTGGGGCTACGGGGCATCACCCTGCGCAATATCCCCTACGCATTTCGTCAACTGTTCTTGGGGCGTAAAAATCAGGGCGAGGGTGAGATCAGTCCTTTTAATGCTCTGATGACGGCGTTATCTGCCACCGTAGGCACGGGTAATATTGCCGGAGTGGCCACGGCGATCGCTATTGGTGGTCCCGGAGCGCTGTTCTGGATGTGGTGTACCGCTCTGGTGGGTATGGCCACCAAGTATTCCGAGGCAGTACTTGCGGTCCATTATCGGGAAACCGATGCACTCGGGCAAAAGGTCGGCGGTCCCATGTATTACATCAAAAACGGACTGGGGAGATCGTGGGCCTGGCTCGGTTTTTTGTTTGCACTATTTGGCACGCTCGCGGGTTTTGGTTTGGCAAATACGGTGCAATCCAATGCGGTATCCCAGGTCATGAAGGACAGCTTTAATGTGCCGACCCTGGTGAGTGGCGTGGTGTTGGCAATCCTGGTGGCGGCGGTAATTTTGGGGGGCATAAAACGCATCGCCGAAGTCGCTGGTAGGCTGGTGCCTTTTATGGCGCTGTTGTATGTGGGTGCTGCGCTGCTGGTATTAGCTGTAAACTTCGCACAGATTCCGGCGGCGTTGTTACTGGTTGTCGAGAGCGCATTTTCCCCGGTGGCGGCGAGCGGGGGGTTTGCGGGGGCCGGTGTCATGCTGGCCCTGAGAATGGGCGTGGCGCGGGGTATTTTTTCCAATGAGGCGGGGCTTGGCAGCGCCCCGATTGCCCACGCGGCGGCAGCCACCAACAGCCCTGTGCGCCAGGGTACCATAGCGATGTTGGGGACGTTTATCGACACGATTGTGATTTGTTCAATGACCGGGCTGGTACTTATCACTGCGGGGGTATGGAACGGAGCGACCGAAGGCGCGGTAATGACGGCCACCGCGTTTCATCAAACCCTGCCCTACGGCGATAAAGTGGTCGCTCTGTGCCTGGTGTTATTTGCCTTCACCACCATGCTCGGTTGGAGTTATTACGGAGAACGGTGCGCCGAATACCTGATGGGACCGAAGGTTATTTTGCCTTTCAGGTTATTGTGGGTCGCAGGTATTTTTACCGGAACGCAAATGAGTCTTGGTCTGGTGTGGAAAATGTCGGACGCGCTGAATGGCATGATGGCGATTCCTAATTTGATTGCGCTACTACTGTTAAGTCCGGTGGTATTTCGTTTGACCAAAGCGTATTTTGATGACGCGGAGCACGTTGCGCCCTCTCGTTAGTTGAAAGTCGGACGGTTGTTATGGGTTGCGCCAGAAAATTTGTATACCGGGTGATAAGTGCCTATCAGGTGGATTGGATACACAGAGGATAAATCAAGTGTCACAACGTTTTGGTGACAAGCTGGTTATCGCAACATCGTCCCGTGTGTTGTTTGACTTGAAGGACAGCCACGAGGTCTACGAGAAGAAGGGGCTGGCGGCGTACGCTAAGTATCAAATTGAACGGGAAGACGAGGTGCTGTCGCCGGGTGAAGCGCTACCACTGGTGCAGAAATTACTGCGTATCAACGAAAAACTGGGCGGTGATCCGCGGGTCGAAATTATTTTGTTGTCGCGCAACTCTGCGGATACCGGGCTACGTATTTTTAACTCTATTGAACACTATCAACTGAATATATCCCGCGCGGCATTTTGTGGTGGCACCAGCCCTTACCGTTATGTCGCCGCTTTTGGCTGTCACCTGTTTTTGTCCACCCACGCCGAAGATGTTCGCAATGCCCTCACCCACGGTGTGGCCGCAGCTACGTTGTTGCCGTCCACGAAATCAGAACATAGTCACGATGAGCTGCGTTTTGCCTTCGATGGAGATGCGGTACTTTTTTCCGACGAGGCGGAGAAAATTTATAAACAGCAGGGTTTGCAGACATTTGCCGACAGTGAGAAAGCGGCGGCCAAAACGCCCTTAAGCGGTGGTCCGTTTAAGCAGTTTTTGCAGGCGTTGCACAGTTTGCAGGCAGAATTCCCCGCGGATAGCTGCCCCATTCGCACTGCGCTGGTGACGGCGCGCTCCGCACCGGCCCACGAGCGGGTCGTGCGTACCCTGCGGGAGTGGAAAATTCGTATCGACGAATCACTGTTCCTGGGCGGACTGAACAAAGGTGAATTTCTGAAAGCCTACGGAGCGGACGTTTTTTTTGACGATCAGCAACAGCATTGTGCATCGGCCACGCAGCACGTTGCCACCGGCCACGTGCCCCACGGCGTTGCCAACGAGTCGTGACTCCACATTCTTGCCGAATTGCTAATACCACGCGAAACGTACCCCCATCCCCAGCAAAAGTAGCGCCAGTATATGGCGCAGAAGATTGCCTGGCAGGTTGGCGGCCAGGCGCGTTCCCAGGTGAATGGCCGGCAGGGAGCCTGTAAGCAGGCAAGCCAGCAGCGTGAGATCGACGTTACCCAGTAGAATCAGATGCCCAAGCCCCGCAATCAGCGTTAACGGTACTGCATGGGCAATATCAGTACCCACCACCGTCAGCGCGCGCAGGTGCGGGTGCAGGACCAGCAGTAAGGCCGCGCAAAATGCTCCGGCCCCAACCGACGACAGGGTAACGAAGACCCCCAGAAACAGGCCGGCGATAAATGT
>JBFJMM010000045.1:0-12394 GCA_041633885.1 Porticoccaceae bacterium | reverse complement strand
GACATCCGCCCGAATCGCCACCACCTTCGCGCCGGCTTGCTCCAGCTCCAGTCTGGCATTGTCCAGCTTCTCCTGTTTGCGGCCCACAATGGCGACTGCCGCGCCCTCGGACGCTAATGCTTTGGCGATACCCAGTCCCAGGCCGCCGTTGCCCCCGGTGATAATGGCGACTTTTCCGCTCAGATCAAATCTATTCACAAAGTACCTCTGTCTCTAGTGTAAAAATGGGATGATGTTCATGCGGCCAGGCCATCAGGCCATACTTTAAATGGCCAACGAAACACCACCATCCTCGACAATAATTGCGCCGGTAATAAAATCCGATGCAGAACTCGACAACAAAATTGCAATTCCCTGAAAATCATCCGGTGTGCCATGGCGCCCGGCAGACGTTTTGCCGATGATGTAATCGACGATGGGTTTTCTGTCCGGCCCGGAACAGGGCATCATTTCGGTGTCCACCAGTCCGGGCAGCAGGGCGTTCACCTGAATATTGTCCTTGCCCCAGGCGCGGGCGAGGCTTTGCGTCATATGATCCATACCGCCTTTTGCCGCTGCATAGTGAATCAATTTGCCAAATCCCAGCTTGGTAATAATTGAACCCACATTAATGATTTTGCCGCCGCCCGCTTTCACAAACTCCGGATGACAGGCCTTGCAACACAAAAATACAGATGTTAAATCAATCGCAATAAAATTATTCCATTGCTCAAGGGTAAGTTCCTCAGCCTTTACCCCATAACTGATCGCCGCGTTATTGACCAGAATATCGACTCGTCCAAAATGCGCTACCGTCTCCGCTACCATGCGGTTGACGTCATCTTCCAGAGACACGTCTGCCTGAACTGCCAGAACCTTGCCACCCAGTTCGGTTAATTCTTTGCTCGCTTTTTCAAGTTTTTCCGGATTGCGGCCCACAATGGCGACCGCCGCTCCGGCAGAAATAAGTCCCCTGGCAATGCCCAGTCCCAGCCCTCCATTTCCACCCGTGATGATGGCTACTTTTCCCGTCAGATCAAATATTTTCACAACTACTCCTCATTTTATTACAGATACATATTCACCCAGGGGTTGGGGTACGCTGGTGTAACGGCATGTTCGAGCTTTTACCCAGGTCGCTGACCACCCACAAAACTACCAGTGGGTAAAATCCAGTTTACACTGGGTAACATAACGGCTGCAACGATAATTTTTTGACGGTCTGGATGATGCCACACCCGGTTCGCAAGGGGAGAAATCAGGACGTTGGCGATCCCTGGGCAGCCTCCCAGGCGGCCCGCACTGGTTTGCCATCTTCGACCTGATCCAGGTATTCGGACAGGCCGTAACCAACCCGACCATCACAGCGATATTCAGTCATGCCTTCCGTAATACGGGTGCTGAGTACGGTGCCATCGCCCAGGGTGCGCTGATTGCGCAGGGGAATCAGGGACAACACGCGGCCGGTGAACTCGTATTGCTCACCACGCTCGGTGGTTACTGAAGCGCGCAGCCCGGTTTGATAGTAGTGCTCATTCCAGAACGAATCGATTTGTGCTTCTGTAATCAGGTCATAGCGACCCTTGCTAAACACCATGCCGCCGCTGTCGATGCTACCGTCACGCAACCCGATGGTCATAATCATCGCACCAAAATCTTCGCCAAAACTGATGGGCAGCCACCGGTACCAGTAGATATTCTGCCAGTAGCGGGGGCCCCAGGAATGGTCGCGCAGGCCAAAGCCGTCAACCTTCCAGGTGTGGGTGCCGAGTGTGATGCTCCCCTGTGCGCGGACATGCTGTTCAAAATGAGCTCGGGCCATGGCGCTCTGCGGGTCCAGCTCAATTGCTGACCCGTCTGGATTGAGGGCTTCGCCTCCGTACATCGGCGAGATGCCCTGATAATTCAAGGTGATAGCGCACTGTGCCCGAGGAGCAGTTTTGAAGGCCTTACCGGGGTTCGCCATGGCCCCCGGGTCCGCGAGGATCACCAATTCACCCCGGTAGGAAACCTGCTGTCGACGAAATGGTTCGAGCACTTCGAAATGGGCGCCACCGGCCTTCAATTCGGCGTTGCTGGTGATAGCTGCTTGGTGATACATAAAGCCCACCCGCCCGTCGGGCAGGTACAGGCAAATGGACACTTCCGCGTGGCCTTCGTTGACGCGATTGCCTATTCTGAACCAGCCGCCCAGTCCAGTTTTTGGGTCGTACAGATTGTAGTAGGCGCTTTCGTTAAAATTACTCGCGCTTTCCGCTACGTGCTGATATTCGTCCTCGGGGGCCAGCCGTACGTTGTCCCCGGGTTTGGTGATAAACACATGTCTGGTCATAATTGCCACATCTCGGTTGCGCTTCGTTCACAGCCCATGGAGGCTCCCGGTTTACGCCGAGATTACAAGTTTTCTTTACCGAATGGTAGAGTCGCATTACAATCGGGTAATCGCCGCGCCCGGGTATCCATCTCAATCAGGGGTCTGGCCAATTTACATAGCGCGATCTTTCTGTACCAAAACTGGTTGTAAACGAACCAGGAAGGCTACTGCGCACCTTACAACACACCGAATGGGGACAGTATGAACTTTGAATTTTCCGACAAAGTCAGGGAACTACAGCTACGGGTCCAGAATTTTGTCGATCAGGTTATTGTACCCAACGAAGCCCGCTACTACCGGGAGCTGGAAGAGGGGGGGCGCTGGTGTACCCCACCTGTGCTCGATGAAATGAAAGCGCAAGCGAAAGCGGAAGGCCTGTGGAATTTATTTTTACCGGAAAGTGAACGGGGTGCGGGTCTGACTAATCTCGAGTACGCCCCCCTGTGCGAAATAATGGGCAAACTTAAATTTGCCTCGGAGGTGTTTAATTGTGCCGCGCCGGACACCGGTAACATGGAAACCATAGAGCGCTATGGCAGCGAAGCACAAAAACAAAAATGGCTTGACCCGTTACTGAACGGCGATATCCGCTCCGCATTCTGTATGACCGAACCATTGGTGGCGTCGTCGGATGCCACCAATATCGAAACCCGAATCGAGCGCGACGGCGATGACTATGTAATTAACGGTCGTAAATGGTTTTCATCGGGCGTACACGATCCGCGCTGCAAGATCTGGATTGTGATGGGCAAAACCGATCCCAACGCCGCGCGGCACGTTCAGCAATCCATGATACTGGTGGAACCGGAAACCCCAGGTATTACGGTTGAGCGTTGGCTCCCCGTGTTTGGCTACGACGACGCGCCCCACGGACACGCCGAAGTGGTATTCAAGGATGTGCGGGTACCCGTATCGAATATCTTGCTCGGGGAAGGGCGCGGCTTCGAAATTGCCCAGGGACGACTTGGGCCGGGACGCATTCACCACTGTATGCGGATTATCGGGGTGGCGGAACATGCACTGGAACTGATGTGTCAACGTTTGTTAAGCCGGGTGGCGTTTGGCAAACCCCTGGCCGAGCACGGTGTCTGGCTGGAACGTATTGCCGACGCGCGCATCAACATAGAAATGAGTCGGCTGTTGACGTTAAAAGCTGCCTATATGATGGATACGGTGGGCAATAAAGTTGCCAAAGCGGAAATCGCCATGATTAAAGTGGCTGGGCCCAATTTGGCACTCAAAATTATCGACGACGCCATCCAGGCCTTCGGCGGTTGTGGCGTCACCGAGGACGTCGGGTTGGCACGCGCCTATGCGCATATGCGCGTGCTGCGGATTGCCGACGGCCCGGATGAGGTGCATCGTAATCAAATTGCGCGTCTGGAACTAAAAAAACATATGAAATAACCGGATACCGTGGCAACCCGCGACAATAATTTCGCGGTACGGATGGGCCTTGCCGGGTTAAACAGTAAGTTTCGAAAAACTGGAATTGGCACTGGAGAGATTACATGAAGATAAAAGCCGCGGTGCTACGCGGGATAGATCAGCCATTTACCATAGAAGAAGTGGAACTGGCGCCGCCAAAAGAAAACGAGGTTTTGGTAAAAACCACTGCCAGCGGTATTTGCCACAGCGACTATTCTTGCGTGCACGGTGTGCTTAAGGTGCCCATGCCCATTGTGCTGGGACACGAGGGTGCCGGTGTTGTGGAGGCGGTGGGCGCTAACGTCAGCCACCTTAAACCAGGGGACAAGGTGATTGCCTCTCTGACGCCCAGTTGTGGCGAGTGTGTCATGTGTCGGGAGTCCAAGGAGTATATGTGTGCGGAAATGGGTAAGTTACTCACCCACTGCACGCAAATTGACGGCACCACCCGCCATACCGGAAAAGATGGTGAGCCCTTGTTCGCTTTATGCGGGGTCGGCTCGTTCGGCGAATATATGGTGATGCCGGCGGGTTCCGCCATAAAAGTGCCCGATGACACGCCCCTGGAAAGCACCTGCCTGATTGGATGTGGTGTGACCACAGGCACCGGTGCGGCATTGAATACCGCGAATGTCCAGCCGGGGGAAAGCGCCGCGGTAATTGGTTGTGGCGGTGTAGGGCTGTCGATTATTCAGGGTGCGCGTATTGGCGGGGCTACAATTATTATCGCCATTGATCCCATGGCCGAAAAACGCGACCTCGCCCTGAGCCTCGGCGCCACCCATGCGATCAATCCGTTTGAAGAAGATACAGAGCAGCGGGTCAAAGAAATCACCGGTGGCCTGGGGGTGCACTACGCGTTTGAAGCCCTGGGTCGCACCCAGACCATGGAGCAGGCCTGGGGTTTGCTCAGACCCACCGGGCGCGCCATTATTGTCGGCGTGGCTGCCCTCGATCAAACCATCACGATTCCCTCCGGCGCTCTGCTGTTTGAATGTGAAATTCAGGGTTCCTGCTACGGGTCATCGACGCCCAAGAAAGATATTCCGCGGTTTGTGGAACTGTTTAAGAGCGGCGCATTAAAACTCGATGAAATGATCACTCAACGCATTGGACTGAGCGAGATTAATCGGGCTTTTGAGGAAATGGGGCGGGGAGAAGGCGCACGTTCGGTCATCATGTTTGACTGACCTGTGACTATCACCATATCGAATAGCAGTAGGGCGGGAGGAACAAAATGAAAACAAAAGCGGCGGTGTTGTACGAAGTGGGTGGCCCCTTTGTCATTGAAGAGCTGGAGTTGAGTGAACCCAAGGCAAATGAGGTTCGCGTCAAGTACACCGCGAGTGGCATCTGTCATTCGGATTATTCGTTCCGCTACGGCACCTTACCAGTCAAGCTACCGGCGGTACTGGGGCACGAAGGCGCGGGTGTGATCGAAGCCGTTGGCTCGGAGGTAAAGCATCTGCAGGTTGGGGATCACATCATCGCATCTTTGACCCCAGCCTGCGGCAACTGCCTGTTTTGCAAGGAGGGAAAACCGTTCCTGTGTCAGGAAATGGGTGAAACCATATGGGAGGCCGCTTTGCTGGACGGCACGCGCCGCCTGAAAAATAGCAAGGGAGAGGGCATCGGGCAGCTGGTGTGTGTCGGCACATTTTCAGAACGGGCGGTGATACCCGCCGGCATGGCAATCAAAATCGACGCAAGTGCGCCTCTCGATACGGTGTGCCTGATTGGCTGCGGCGTGACGACCGGTGTTGGCGCGGCACTCAACACGGTAAAAATAACACCGGGGGACAGCTGCGCCGTGATCGGTTGCGGGGGCGTGGGCCTGTCGATTATTCAGGGTGCAAAAATTGCGGGCGCAACCACGATAATTGCAGTTGACCCCATGGCCGAAAAGCGCGAGTTGGCCCTGCGCCTTGGCGCCACCCATGCGGTCGATCCGGGCGCCTGTAACCCCGTCAAGGAAGTACGTAAAATCAGCGGCGGCGGGGTGCATTTTGCGTTCGAGGCGGCTGGTTTGAAGGCAACCATTGAACAGGCCTGGGCCATGCCGCGTTTCACGGGTACCGCCTGCATCGTCGGCGTTCCGGCACTGGACACACAGATTGAGTTGCCGGTTTTGGGTCTGTTCAGCGAAAAGCATCTAAAGGGTTCGGGGTATGGTTCGTCGGTACCTGCGCGGGATATCCCCAAATTTGTGGATTATTATCGCTCCGGCCAATTACGCCTCGACGAAATGGTCACCACCCGCATTAAACTGGAGCAGATCAACGAAGCTTTTGACGCCATGGGCAAGGGCGAGGGTGCGCGCACCGTGATTATGTACGATTAAGAAACAAAAGAAAGTTGAGTTGTACGGCGACTGTGCCCCTGTCAAACTCGGGTATACGCTGGTAGAAACTATTTCAGATAAAAACTATTTCAGGTGAAAACCATTCCATAAACACAATTAAAGGGGTGCCATCATGCAACAGCTAACCACTCAGCCTTTCGTTGACGGATTTGTCTTTCTTGAAGGCCCACGCTGGCACGACAACAAGCTCTGGGTGTCGGACATGTTCGGTGAAACGGTGTACACCATCACCAGCGATGGCAAAAAAACACCCATTGCCCATTTCCCGAATCGCCCGTCGGGGATCAATTTTATGCCGGACGGGTCGGTGGTTATTGTGTCCATGGCAGATCGAAAACTGATGCGCGTCAATGTGGCAAACGGCGAACTTAGCGAGTACGCGGACTTATCCGCCAATCTGGCCTACGATATCAACGACGCGGTATGCGCTAAAAATGGCAATATCTATGTCGGGACCTTTGGGTACGATGTATTTGCCCATGAGGAACCAAAGTCAGCCACCCTGACGCTGGTCACCCCGGCTGGAGAGGTGCGTACTGTCGCGGACGAGATGCATTTCCCTAACGGTGCGGTAATTACCCCCGACGGGAAAACACTGATCGTGGCGGAGACCTTCGTGGGACGACTCACCGCGTTTAACATCGAGGCGGACGGCTCCCTGAGCCAACGCCGGGTATTTGCCGATCTCGCACCCTATACACCCGATGGTATATGTCTCGACAAGGAAGGGGCCGTATGGGTGTCGGCGTTTGAGAACGGCGAGTTTATACGGGTACTCGACGGTGGCACTATCACCCACAAGATCGACGTGGGCGACCGTCGCGCCGTGGCCTGTAATCTGGGCGGCGAGGACGGTAAAACTCTGTTCTGTCTTATTTTTGACGGCGCTCTGGAAGATATTCCGCTGGGTAAGAAGAATGCCAAAATCGAAATTGCGCGGGTCTCTGTCGCCGGTGCCGGTTCACCCTGAGGGACGATGTAAACGTAGCGGTCAGAGAAGTTAAAGGTGACGCGATGCATAAATTTCGACTGGAAGAATCCGACGAATACACCCATGCCGCCAGCAGCGAATTAAATTTTAATGAAAGTGTTTATGTAAATGGCTGGGATCTGGAACAAAAATTTGGCGTGTGGATGCGTTTGGGTAATCGCGTCAACGAAGGGTACGCGGAGCTGTCCGTATGTCTCTACCTGCCCGATGGCAGGGTAGCCTGCCAGTTTCAACGCCCGACTATCACCGACAACGACACCCACAATGCGGGGGGGTTGCACTATCGGGTGCTGGAGCCGTTTAACTCGGTAGCCATGCGTTATACCGGCGAGCTGATGCTGCTCGACGATCCAGAGCAACTACGCAATCCGCACACGATGTTTGCACAGGCACAACGGGTAGCGGCGGATATCGATCTAACCCTGACCGCTGTCTCCCCCATGCACGGTGGTGAGCCCACAGCGGAAGATCAGGACACCATGTACGGGCGAGATTTTTCCCTGGGGCACTTCAATCAACATACCCGGACCCTCGGAACCATCGTGCTGGGCGATACCACATTAACTCTGGATGGTTATGGCTGGCGCGACCATTCATGGGGTCCACGCTACTGGACGAACATTTATTTTTATCGTTTGTTTATCGCCAATTTTGGCGCGGACCGCGGCTTTATGCTACTCAAGCGCACGGATCGGAATGGTACGGTACACCGCCAGGGTGTGGTGCTGTACGACGGACAATACGAAGAAATTACCGATCTCGACGTGATGACCGAATGGAGCCCCCGCAAGGATCCTGTTGCCATGCAGCTTGGGGTCAGAACCGCACAACGCGCTGTCCGGCTGACGGGTAAGGTGATGACCCTGGCGCCCCTTAGAAATCGTCGCCAGGTTGGCGATCAGTCCCTCGCCTGCCGTATCGCCGAGGGGTTTAGCGAGTGGCGTTGGGAAGATGGTCGTCCGGGTATCGGTGTCAGCGAATACATTGAATTTCTCGAGGACGGGGAACCGGTCGGTTATCCGCTATAGTTTTTGTCCCGCTCCCCGGCAGACAGTTTATGAACGACAGCGTCAGGCATCCCCACATTATCGCTGATCTGACGGTTGCCCTGCGGGCAGCGATTAAATGCCGCTACGGCGGGGATGCCGATATTGACAACGTTCAGGTCGCGGTGCTCGGCGGCTCTAACCGCACATTATTGTTTGATCTGCATGCTTCTGGAACGCAACGACGGCTGGTGCTGCGGCAGGAAACCTACCGCGCCGCAACCTCGCCCTTTCTGGCGCCACAGGACCAGTTCAAATTATTGCAGATTGCCCATCGCCACGGTCTGCCCGTACCGGAACCCATTTTCGAACTGAATGCGCAAGATAACCTTGGCCGTGGCTTCGTGATGTCCTGTATTGAAGGCGACAGTTTACCCAAGGTACTGCTGCAGGATCCCATTTATGCGCCAGCGCGAGCGTGTTTTGCGCGGCAAACCGGGGAAATACTGGCGCAATTACACGGTATAGATAGCGGGGAAGCGGACTTTATTGCCCATACGGCGGACAGTGTCGATCCGTTGGCGGCGCAAATTGCCCGTTACGATAGCTACGGTGAATACCATCCGGCAATTGACGTGGGCATTCGTTGGCTGGAAAAACGTCGCCCAGCGGCTACGACACAATCCATCGTGCACGGGGACTATCGCAACGGAAATTTAATACTTGGCCCACAGGGCATTCGCGCGGTGCTCGATTGGGAGTGCGCCCATCTGGGTTCGGCAGTTGAGGATATTGCCTGGGTCTGCCTGCGTTCCTGGCGCTACGGAAAACTGGATAAAGCCGTAGGGGGGATGGGCGCGCGGGCAGATTTGTATCGGGCATACCAGGCCAACGGTGGTCAGGCGCTGCACCCGGAAGAAGTGCATTGGTGGGAAGTGTTTGGTTTACTGCGCTGGGCGATATTAAATATTATGCAGGCCAGCGGCCATATCAGTGGCGAGCGTCGCTCCCTGGCGTTTGCATCCTGCGGTCGCAACGCCGGTATGATCGAGTACGATCTGCTAATGACAATTAACGGTCAGTTTTGCTAGGCATGGGCACATGAATCAGGACCAGCCAGATATTCAGGAAATACTACGTTCCGTTATCGCCTATATCGAAGATGTGGCGCAGCGCAGTGGGGGGTCCGAACGTTACGATGCACTATGCGCATCCTATTTATTAGGGGCAGTGGCGCGGGAGTTGACGTTGGGCCCCGAGCAAGTCCGCGTACAAACTGAAAAGTTGACCGCCTTAACAAATACCAGTGGTTCGTTACCGGAACTGTATAAAGTGTTTTGCAGGCATGTCCGCGTCGGGGGCTATGACGAGACTTGGAACGAGGCTTTCGAGTTTGCACTCCAGCAGACAATCGACAAGGTCGCCGTCTCTAATCCACAGCATCTGGATGCAATTCATCACCGGTAGCAAATCGGATGTTTCCCATAGCAATGTTCAGATACCCGCCTGGACAGCACGCTCCCGATCCCGTTGCAACTCCGCATTGGATTTGATATCGCGCCGGAAAGGCAGTGCCAACTGATAGCCGAGTCGATCTGACACCTCGTCATCCAGTACGTTGATACCGTAACGAATCGCATTAACATCCGCGTAAGTAAAGGTGCCGAACAGTCGGTCCCAGATCGAGAGAATCCCCCCGTAGTTACTGTCCGTCCAGGGTAATTCGTTGTGGTGGTGGAATTTGTGCATATCCGGCGTAACAAAAACCCAGCTTAACCAACGGTCCAGTGCTTTCGGAAGCCGCAGGTTGGCGTGAATAAAATAGGTAAATGGTATGGTGATAAACCGATACAGCAAATAGAAAGCCAATGGCAGGCCGAGCAGGGCAATTGCGAGCAGGGCAAACACTTCACGAAACAGATAATCACCGGGATGATGGCGGGTACCCGTGGTGGCGTCGACCTTGTTGTCCGAGTGATGAACCAAATGCAGTCGCCACATCCAGCGCACTTTATGCAGCAATACATGCACGCAATACTGCGCCACAAAATCCAGTACCAGTAACGCGATTATCAATTCTGCCCACAGGGGTAATTGTAACCAGTACAACAGACCGATTTGCTGTTGTGCACTCCAGTCGATCAGGCCCACTACAGAAGCTGCAAATGCCAGACCGATGACGATCGTGGTCAACAGTAACGCCAGGTTGGTTCTGGCGTGAACCCACCAGCTATCGTAACGTAACTGAAGCAGCGGCCAGCCTCGTTCCGCTCCCCATGCGACGCACAGGCATATCAGCACAAACGCGATGCGCGACCAGTTTGGCAGTTGCGCCAGATAGGCCAGAAAAGTTACCAGCAAACTATCGTCCACCCCGTCACCCTTACGCCCGCACCCCGCGTGGGGCGAGTTTTATTTTATACGGTACGAAATCTACGCTTTTCCGGCGCTATGTCAACTACACGGAAGATGACAGGACGTTAGTAAAGAAAACGGATGGCGCGTTAACGCCATCCGTTGTTGTCGAGCCTGGGGTTGTTCGATCCGTCAGGCGATAAAATCGAGCACCACAGCGGTTGTTTCCTCAAACTTTTCAATTTGCGGAATATGGCCACAGTTCTCGTAAATCTGCACCTGGCAATTTTCGATTCCCTCTGCGAAGAGTTCCGCGTAACCGACGGGCACCAACACATCGTTTTTGCCCCACACCACCAGGGTCGGGGTTGCGATACGATGCAGGCGTTTGGCTAACCCGTGTTCGGCAAATGGCCACAGGAACTTACCGGAACACCCCAGCGCCCAGACACTGGCGGCGATGTGTTTGGGGATCAGTTCCGGATTTTCCGGCAACGCCAGCATGGCCTGCGCCCGGGGCAGGCTGAAATCGTGAAATAAGTAGCCCGGGATTTCTTCCGGTTTTGCGCCATACAGCTCGATCAGTTTGTAGGGCAGATCCTCCCGCCACAACCCGCCGGGCGCCAGCAGTACCAGATGGCTAAACAGATCCCGAAAGTGAGCGGCGAGATCGACGGCGATCATGCCTCCCAGGGATTGCCCCACGGCGATGGGTTTGTCCAGCCCCAGCAGGTGGATGGCTTCTTCGTACATCAGCAGCAGGTCGGCAAAGTCATCGATCTGTTTAATGGCATAGGGGTCGCCCGCGGAGGTGCCGGGTAATTCGGGCGCATACACGGTATATTTTTCCGCGAGGCGATCCAGAAATTCGTCCCAGTACAACCCCGCCGCCGGGTGGAAGTACACCAGGGCCGGGCCGGAACCCGCTATTTTCACCTGCAGTTTGATGCGTCCGTTCAGGACGTCCAGGGTTTCGCTGCGCTGCGGGCCTTTAATGTTAATCGTTGTCATGCTTACTGCCCTCCCTTTGCGTGGCCCGTCGCACCCGTGGGCCACCAGCGGTGCTCCCAGTTTTCGTTCTGCCACTCCTTGCGCAGGGTGGGCAGTACGTGCTCCGCCAGCATATCGATATTTTTCTTGACCAGCTCCTTGGGCATGGAGCCCATCTGCACCATCAGAATCAAATTGCCAATACGAAAACGGCGCACCATATCCACCAGTTGCTCGGTGACGGTGGCGGGGCTACCGGCAATCACACACTGGGCATCCACCAGCTCCCCGTAACTGATGGTGCGCATTTTCGGCACGATACCGAAATCCCCGGGATCCTTGACCATGGCTTCCACGCCGTTGATATCCACATAACCAGGCAAACCCAGCCCGGACAGGGGAATGGCGCCGAGACCCTGCTGGTAGCCGCGCTCCACGTGTTTGCCGTATTCCTTGTGGGTACTTTCGTCCGTCTCACCCACCACCACGCCCTGCACAAAGGCCAGGCGGTAGGGGTTGGGATCTTTACCTTTCTCGACAGCCAGGTCCCAGTAGCGATTAAAGATGCGATCGCCGGTATATTTGGGGCCGAACCAGCTCAAATATAAAAACACGTCTTCATCGTCGAGAATTCTCGCCAAACTGCTGGGCGTACCAATCGATGGGGACCAGAGGGGTGGGCCATTTTCCTGGTAGGGCCGCGGCCAGGGATTCACCCGGGGGTAGCGGTTGTATTTGCTGTTGTACTCAAAGGGTTCACGGGCACTCCAGGCGCGCTGGATGAGCTTGCGGTTATCTTCGTAACGGGGACGGGTTTCGATGGGTGGATGACCGGCGTTATAGGACGCGTCGTAACTCAGGGCCACCGGAAAACCGGCCACCAGACGGCCGCCGCTGATCTGGTCAATGGCGGCATACTCCTCGGCGAT
>JBFJMM010000044.1:0-12430 GCA_041633885.1 Porticoccaceae bacterium | reverse complement strand
TGGCCCTGGCTGCTGCTCATCCTCCCGGCGCCCTGGCTATATCGGGCGTTGCGCAAACCCGCTGCCAGCATGTCGCTGCCACTGTGGGCGCCAATGTACAGCGAACTGTATCGAGAACAGGGTTCCCGCGGGCGCGGCGATGTGCTCATCATCCTGCTCCTCAGTACCATCTGGTGCGGTGCGGTGCTGGCAGCCGCGCGCCCCGTATGGATCGGTGAGCCGATTACCCTGCCCACCACGGGTCGCGATTTACTCCTCGCTGTCGATATCTCGGGCAGCATGGAAATTGAAGACATGGACAGCGGTCGCGGGCTGGTGGATCGTTTGCGTGTGGTTAAGGACGTAGTGGGCGAATTCGTCGCTCGACGCAGGGGTGATCGACTCGGACTCATTCTGTTTGGCAGCAACGCCTATCTGCAACCCCCCCTGACCTTCGATCGGACGACCGTAAATACCATGCTGCAGGAGGCCCTGATAGGCTTTGCGGGAAAAGGCACAGCCATCGGCGATGCCATCGGCCTGGCGGTAAAACGGCTGCAGGATCGCCCCGCAGGTGGTCGGGTGGTGATATTACTGACCGATGGCGCAAATACCGCGGGCGCGGTGACGCCGCTGCAGGCGGCGGAACTGGCCGCCACTCATGGGGTTAAAGTTTACACCGTGGGCATTGGTGCCGACGAAATATTGCGTCGTTCCCTGTTCGGAATGCAACGCATCAACCCCTCTGCCGACCTGGATGAGGACGTATTAACCGCCATCGCAGACACAACCGGCGGCCGCTATTTTCGCGCGCGCAACCCGGAGGATCTCGCCGCCATCTACCGGACTCTCGACCAGATTGAACCCATCGCGCAGGAAGCAGAGACCTTGCGACCCACGCAGGCGCTGTATTATTGGCCCCTGGCGGTTGCCATGCTGGCGAGTTTTGCCCTTGCCCTGAAAACTCGCCTGAGGTACACCGATGGCTGAACTGATCGCGCAGCTCAGTGCCTTTCATTTTTTACGGCCCTGGTGGTTACTCGCATTGCCACCAGCCGCGGGCTTTGCCCTGTGGGTGGCCTATGGAAAACGAACGGCCGCCGGCCCCTGGAACGGCGTGATAGCGCCGCATATATTGCCTGTCCTGGTGGCCGCTAACGACACCGCCAGAAACCGCCGCCTGCCCCTCTGGGCCGCCATCGTCTGGTTACTGTTGTGCCTGGCGGCCGCCGGTCCGACCTGGCGACAGATTCCACTGCCCATACACAAGCAGCAGCAACCACTGGTTATCCTCCTGGACCTGTCTCCTTCCATGCTGAGCGAAGATTTAAAGCCGAACCGCCTGGTCCGCGCGCGGCTGAAACTCAGTGATCTGCTGCGGCTGCGCAGGGAAGGCACCACCGCACTGATCGCCTACGGGGGGGATGCGCATACGGTCAGCCCACTCACCGATGACGCCGCCACCATCGACGCCCTGTTACCCGCCCTCAGTCCAGCAATAATGCCCACAGCTGGCAGCAACCCCGAGGCCGCGGTGCAATCCGGGCTCGAACTTATCATGAACGCCGGCCACCTGGCGGGCGATCTTCTGCTGGTCACCGACGGCGTGACCGACGACGCGCGACGCACCATCAATGAACTACTCGACAGCCTGCCAAATTTTCGCCTGTCGGTGCTGGCCGTTGGCAGTGCCAGCGGCTCACCCATTCCAGTGCCGGGGGGCGGTTTTGCCCGGGATCGCAACGGCACCATTATTATCGCTGGCGTCGACCACCAGGGGTTGCAGCAGTTCGCCACCCGCAATCAGGGTCGTTACGCTGCACTGACCCACAACGACGACGATATACGGTTTATCACCGCCCCCTTAATTGGCAGAAATTCTGCCAGCGCCGAGCAACTGGAGCGCACATTTGATAGCTGGGACGACCAGGGTTTCTGGTTGATTTTATTTGCCCTGCCCTTGCTGTTGCTCGCGTTTCGCCGCAATCTGATTACCCTGTTGATCCTCAGCCCCTGCCTCCTTGCCAGCCCACCGACCCAGGCGCTGGATTGGCAGGATCTGTGGCTGCGTAGCGATCAGCAGGGAACCCGGGCGCTGGCTGAGGGCGATTCCCAACGGGCCGCCGAGCTGTTCCAGGATCCTGCGTGGAAAGGCACGGCCGCCTTCCGTCACCAAGACTTCGAAGGTGCCGCCCAATCCTTTGCGCAATATGATGACCCTGCGGGGTATTACAATCTCGGCAACGCCCTGGCACACAACCAGCAGTTTGCAGAAGCATTGGCCGCTTATGAAAAGGCTCTGCAACGCAACCCCGATCTGGAGGACGCCGCGTTCAACCGGGACATTGTGAAAAAATTGCTCGAACAACAGCAACAATCCCAGGCCAACTCGAATTCTGACAAACAGCAGTCCGACCGTCAAAAGTCGACGGATAATGCAACCCAGGAACAAAATTCGGCACAGCAACCAGAGAATGAGGACAACGCTTCGCGGCCCAACTCTGAAAACGACGGTTCGCGACAATCTCGGCCCGACGCGGGAGAGGATGCCAGCCCCGACCAGTCCCGGGCGGCCAACGATGCCGCCAAGCAACGAGATCCCCCGACCCAGGCAGAAAATACCAGCGGGGAGGAGAACGACCGCCCTGGCGCGGATAACCCTACGGCTTCTCAAGCAGATGCAGAGCACCGGGAAACCCCAGACCAGCCGTCGCCACCCGCAGGCGAAGCCACTATGCAGAATCCCGATGGGACACCCCTGGATGCCGACAGACAACAGGCGCTGGAACAATGGTTACGCCAGATTCCCGATGACCCGAGCGGACTGATGCGGCGCAAATTTGAATACGAAACCCTCCAGCGCGACTACCAACGGGGTAATCGCCAGCTGCCAAACGATAACCAACAGGAGCGTTGGTAATGGTTTTTTGCCGTCAGTTTTTTATATTGCTCATGGTGCTGGTGCTACCGGCATCACCGGTGACCGCCCAGCCGGACGAATTACATGCCGAAGTCGATCGGACGCGCATCGGCAGCGGCGAAACCCTGACCGTCACCCTGAGATACCCGGGCCAGATTCGCGAGGACCCAGATTTTTCTTCGCTTAAAAAAGATTTTGAAATCCTGTCCAATCAACGACAAAGCCAGTTCTCCCTGAGTTCGGGGGCTATGTCGTCAGAGACCACATGGCGACTGACCCTGTTGCCCGTGCGCAGCGGAGATTTACTGATTCCGTCCCTGCGGGTCAAACAGGCGGTCAGCAATGCGATCGCCATCACCGTCGACGAAAGCAGCCGCGCCGACACCCCTGACAGACAGCTCTACACGGAAACTTTGCTCGATAACGACAGCGTTTTCGTACAGGAGCAACTGGTACTGACCTTACGGCTGTATACAACTGTGTCGCTACAGGATTTTCAGAGCACCGAGCTCGAGGTGCCCGGCGCTCGCCTGATAAAACTATCCAGCACTCAGTTTCAAAAGTCAGTTGCCGGCGTTAATTACACGGTAGTGGAAACAAAATTTGCCCTGTTCGCCGACCAGAGTGGTGATCTTGTTATTCCACCGGTGCGCTTCAGCGGCACCATTCCCGATCCGCGCGATCCGTACGGCAGCTCGTTTTTCAGTCGTCGCGGCAAGCCCGTAGTTGTGCAGAGCGAACAGAAAACCGTGGCGATCAAAGCGCGGCCCGCGTCCGCCGCGGGCAGGGAATGGCTGCCCAGCAAGGGCGTCAGTCTCGCGGAAAAATGGAGTACCTCCACGCGGCAACTGACGGTGGGAGAACCCGTGACGCGCACCATCACGTTAACCGCCCAGGGACTTACCGGCGCGCAATTACCACCACTGCCGCTACCTGCGGACACAGAGCTGCGCACCTACGCGGATCAACCACGTATCGAGGATTCCGTCACCGCGGACAATGTCGTTGGTCAGCGGATCGAATCATTTGCCCTGGTGCCGACCGAGCCCGGCACTCTGACCATACCGTCCATCGACATAACATGGTGGGATACCCAAACCGGTGCCTGGCGCGAGACAACGCTCGAGGAGACGACCTTTACCGTTGTTGCCGGAACCGCGACCGCGAACCTCGAGGGTGCCGTTGCGACGCCAGAGGAGGCAGGTCAAAATTCACCGCAACCCACAGTCGATTCCACAGCTATCGGCGCAAAAACCTCTATTGCTAACCTGTCTGCGAGTCCGCTGCTATTGACGCTCGCTATCAGTAACGGAATCTTCATGCTGTGCAGTGCACTGTTCGCCTTCCTGTGGTGGCGAACGCGCCGCAGCAGCGTAACAGCAGAGCGCAAAGATCCGGTAGCTACGCCGCGCGAACAGGAATTATTTACCCGGTTGCAGCAATTGGCAAACAACGGAGATCGCGGTGCAATGCGTGCAGCGATTGTGCGCTGGGCGCGGGTCAACTGGGCAAAAAAAGACCTGCTGACCTTGCAGGAAATTGCCGATTACGCAAAGGATGAAACCCTCGCCCGGTCCTTTCGCGAACTCGATGCATGCCTGTACAATGACAGCAACCACAGCCCCAGTCAGCTGCAACAACTGGTACAACGCCTGGACGGGCACCGGCGAAAAAAACACGAACAATCAGCTGACAAATCTTTTGCGTTACAACCCCTTTATCCGCAATGAGGATTCCCATGGCCATTTGGTTCGGTACGCCAACACTCGAAATGCTAAACAACGACTTTCACGACAGCGCCGCGGCAAATGTCGGTATTACCTTTACCGCTATCGGCGACGACTATCTCACGGCCAGCATGCCGCTCGATCACCGCACGCAACAACCGTTCGGCATTCTGCACGGCGGAGTGTCCTGTGTGCTTGCCGAAACCGTGGGCAGCCATGCGAGCATGCTGTGCCTGGACATGGAAAAATATTATTGTGTCGGGCTGGATATTAACGCCAACCATATTCGCGCCGCGTCCTCCGGCCACGTACACGGCACTGCGCGACCGCTCCATATCGGTGGGTCGACCCATGTCTGGGGTATTACCATTGTCGACGATCAGGGCCGCACGGTGTGCGCGTCGCGCCTGACCATGATGGTGAAGGCGCGGCGCGACCAGTCCGCGCCCTGATCCTCAGGGAGAGGGATTGCTGTAGCGCTTATGAATCTCTTCGATACCCGCAACCACTTCGTCGGCAAGTTGCACCTCGATGCTGGCAATATTGGTTTGCAGTTGTTCAAGATTCGTAGCGCCAATAATATTGCTGGTTACAAAAGGGCGGCTATTGATAAATGCCAACGCCATGGTGGCAGGGTCAAGACCGTGTTCCAGGGCCAGGGCAACGTAAGCCTCCGTTGCGGCCACCGCGCGCGGATTGGAGTAACGCTGAAAGCGCTCAAATAACGTCAATCGCGCTCCTGCGGGGCGCTTGCCCTGCAAGTATTTTCCAGACAGGGTACCCATGGCCAGGGGTGAATAGGCCAGTAGCCCCACCTGTTCGCGAATCGCCATTTCCGCGAGACCCACCTCAAAGCTGCGATTCAATAAATTATAGGGATTCTGGATACTGCGCACCCGACTCAAACCGCTCTCCCGCGCGCAACGCAAATATTCCGCCACGCCCCAGGGCGTTTCGTTGGAAATACCGATATGGCGTACCCGTCCTTCTGTCACCAGTTCCGTCAATGCTTCAAGGGTTTCGGCGATGGGAATTAAGTCGGCCTGCTCTTTGTGTAGATAGCCCAGCTGTCCAAAAAAATTAGTGGTCCTTTCCGGCCAGTGCACCTGATAGAGATCAATATAGTCGGTCTGCAAACGCCGCAGGGAATCGGTTACCGCCTGGCGAATATGCGCGCGGCTAAGCCGCGGTCCACCGCGCAGGTGCTTCCAGTCACCCACAGCGTCTGAACGACCCGACACCTTGGTGGCCAGAAAAATATCATCGCGGCGCTTGCGCCGTGCTAACCACTCGCCAATGTAACTTTCCGTGCGCCCCTGGGTCTCCGCGCGGGGTGGCACCGGGTACATTTCCGCCGCATCAAAAAAATTGACGCCTGCGGATACAGCATAATCCATTTGTGCACTGGCCTGCTTCACGGTGTTCTGTTCACCCCAGGTCATGGTGCCAAGACAGATGGCACTGACCCTGACGTCGGTATCCCCTAATTTACGGTATTCCATCGCTGTCTCCCGGAATTGGTTTTGTACGGCTGCAGTGACGACAAATAATCCAGTTCTCTAGTCTAACTGTAATTAACCAGCAACGACAACGCGGTAAAAATCAGCCGGCCCGTCGTCCCACCGCTTCAGCCAGTCAAATCAGAACTTGCTTAGGCTATACTACTACGCGGACATATTTACGCGGACATATTGCGCGCGGCGCCAGGGGCGAACTGCCCGTACCGTAGCGTCGCACACAGATAAACCCGGAGAGCATTATGAAAATTGGTGTACAGCAACTGGTTGCTCAGGCGGAGGAGCAAATCGCGGCGATTGATCCCCAACAGGCTTATGGTCTGCTCAACGATGCTAATTGTCAGATTGTCGACCTGCGGGATATTCGCGAACTCACCCGCGACGGAAAAATTCCTGGGGCCTACCATGCTCCCCGCGGCATGCTCGAATTCTGGATAGACCCCGACAGCCCCTACCACAAACCCCTGTTCGCGTCCGGCAAGCGGTTTATTTTTTACTGCAGCAAAGGCTGGCGCTCTGCCCTGTCCACCCACACCGCGCAACAGATGGGCCTGACCCCCGTGTGCCACATTCGCGGAGGATTCGAAGCCTGGAAAGACGCGGACCTGCCGGTGGAGGCAGTCGACGCAAAAAATTAAGCGCCTCGGGAAGCAGTACCATAAGCGCCGTCAGGTGTCGTCTGTCAGGGGTTCGAATAAGCCATCGACCACACGTGGCGAACCATTATCGTAACGTTCGTTAAACGCCTCGACGCTGTCCGCCGCTTTTCCCAGGCGGGAGAATTCAGCAATATGAAACAGCGCTTCACCTTCGTTTACCAGGGGGATCTGCACGCGACCGATTACGATGCCATCACTGCCGGATACAACCGCTACTTCTTCGGCCTGAAACGGCACCACCAGGTGCGCGATCACCTCGCCAACGCGCACCCGTTGACCCAGCCCCACGTGACTGATCAGCATGCCATCCTTCTCGGCCCGCAACCAACGACTACCGGCCGCGACCATCGGCGCCATCTTGCCGGAGGACAGTTCTAATTTACCGGGCAGCATTTGCAAATACCGCATCACCCGGAGCACACCGCGCAGCCCCGCCCGGACCGCCGCCTCGCTAAAACGCAATGCTTCGCCCGCCTCATAGATAATCAGGGGAATATCCAGTTCGTGCGCAGCGGCGCGCAGGGAGCCATCCCGCAACGTCGAATCCAGAATCACCGGCGCGCCGAATGCCTGCGCCATCGCCAACACCGTCGGCTGTTCCAGGTTGCCGCGAATCTGTGGCAAGTTATCGCGGTGCACCGCCGCCGTGTGGAGATCGATAACGTGGGTGCAGTGCGCCAGTAACTCAGTGCGAATCAAATACGCGAGCCGGCTGCCTAATGTTCCCTTGGAACTGCCGGGAAAACACCGATTTAAATCCCTGCGATCTGGTAGATACCGGGTCTGCTGAATAAAACCAAACACATTGATGATGGGTACCACCAGCAACGTTCCACGCAGGCGTCTTAAAACAGCCTGGTGACACAGTCGTCGGCAGATGTCCACACCATTAATCTCGTCCCCGTGCAACGCCGCGCACACCATCAGCACCGGACCGGGACGACGCCCGTGCATGACTTCCACAACGATGTCTATGGGCGTGTCGGTATACAGTCTCGCCGCGGGAATGGCAACTTGTCGGGACTCCCCGGGTGCTAACGTAATTCCCGCAATACTGAATGTCTGCGCACCCACCCCTGCTCAGCCTTTGCCCCGGGTTTTGGTTTTCGAGTCCGCCGCATTCTTTTCTATAAACTCGATAATATTTGCCGCCAGATCCTTGCCGGTCGCATTTTCGATACCTTCCAGACCCGGCGATGAATTAACCTCCATAACCACCGGACCGTGGTTGGAGCGCAAAATATCTACCCCCGCCACATTGAGGCCAATCAATTTGGCAGCGGTCACGGCGGTCAACCGTTCCGTGGGGGTCAATTTAACCAAACTCGCGGTGCCACCCCGGTGTAAGTTCGAGCGAAATTCACCGGCCAGTGCCTGCCGCTTCATGGCCGCAATTACTTTATCGCCAATCACAAAGCAGCGGATATCCGCGCCGCCCGCTTCCTTGATATATTCCTGTACCATGATGTTACTTTTCAATCCCATAAACGCTTCGAGCACGCTCTGTGCCGCCTTGCGGGTTTCCGCCAGCACCACGCCAATGCCCTGCGTCCCTTCCAGCAGTTTGATCACCAGTGGTGCGCCGCCGACCATATCAATCAAATCTGGAATATCCGACGGTTTATTGGCAAACCCGGTCACCGGCAGGCCAACGTTTTTACGGGATAACAACTGCATGGAGCGCAATTTATCCCGGGATCTGGAAATAGCGACGGATTCGTTCAACGGATACACACCCATCATTTCAAACTGCCGTAGCACCGCCGTGCCGTAAAAGGTCACCGACGCGCCAATGCGCGGAATGACCGCATCGAAATCCGGCAACTCTTCGCCGCGGACATGAATCGACGAATGTTGCATATTAATATTCATATAGCAGCTCAGGGGGTCAATCACCCGCACGCTATGACCCCGTTGCTCGGCGGATTCTTTCAGCCGTCTGGTCGAATAGAGGTTTTTGTTTCTGGATAAAATTGCAATTCTCATGCTGCCTCCTTTGGCAATCACCTCTGCACCACGCTCCCGTCGGGCCGTCTGCCCTTATTGTCGCCAACGGTTATAATTGTACAGGTCCGCGCGACGACTAACGAGCCGCTCTTTTAAACACCAGTCAAGGCGCGCCACCTGCGTGCCCCGGGGTAGCGACCACCATGTGCGAATTACTGGGTATGAATGCCAACGTTCCAACGGATATCTGCTTTAGTTTCAGCGGGTTGATACAGCGTGGCGGACTCACCGGCCCCCACCGAGATGGTTGGGGAATTGCTTTTTACGAAGGCCGGGGATATCGCGCATTTCACGACCCGGATGCGGGAGCGGAGTCACAAATCGCGCGACTGGTGGCAAGCTACCCGATAAAAAGCACTAATGTGATCTGCCACATTCGCAAAGCCAATCGGGGACGCATATGCCTGGAGAACACCCACCCCTTCGCGCGGGAATTATGGGGAGAGACCTGGTCCTGTGCGCATAATGGCCAGCTCAAAGGAATAAAAAAGTGGCCCCTGACCTACTACAGGCCCGTGGGTACCACCGATAGTGAGCACGCTTTTTGCTGGTTGCTGGACCAGGTACGAGAACGCTTTCCGCAACGCCCTGCACGGCACATCGAACTGTGGCGCTTTTTGGAAGAGCAGATTCGGAAGTTGGTGCAGCTGGGCGTATGTAACCTATTACTGAGCGACGCGCGCTGTTTATACGCATTTTGCAGCACCCATCTCAGCGTACTCACCCGCGCCGCGCCCTTTGGTCAGGCGACGCTCATCGACGCAGATGTGACGGTTAATTTCAGCGAGCATACCAGCGCGGATGACGTGGTGACCGTGGTGGCAACCAAACCGTTAACGGACAATGAAAAATGGACCGCCCTGAAAAAAAATGAATTTCGCGTATTCCGCGCCGGCCAATCGATTATCTATGCGGGTCAAAATTCCTGATGGTTTAGCGGTCCGTAAAGGGTTCCAGTACGGCGGCCAGGTTATCCCGTAGCTTTTCTTCCATCTGTAGCAGATTGGAAAGCACTTCGCGCACCTTTGCTGAATCGGTATTCTCCAGTATCTCCTGATATATTTTTACCAGATAGTCGTCCACCTCAAGGGCCACGCGCACGATATCCCTGACATCGTTGAGCCGCGCGCCACGCACCTTGTCCACCAGCTCGGGCAGGGATTGAGGGTAAAATTCAGGAGAATATTGCAGCCAGGAATTAAGAATGGCCTGCGCGCCGTCGCCCTGGAACTGGGAGAGGGCCTGCGCCATATGCTGTTCGTGTCGATTGAGGTAATCGAGTAAAAACTGAGCCTGCTCAGTGCTGGCCAATTGTTCGAGTTCGGCATACTGTGCGGACAGTGCCCGGTGTATTTCCCGACTATAGTCCACGATCTCGGCAACGGTTTTATAACGCATAAAGCACCTCTTGCGCGAATTGTGCCGTGCCCTGCCCGCGCCACATGTTGACCGAAATCAAGAAAGCGTTACCAGCATTGCCTGCCTGCGAAATGCCATCAAAGACTTTTACTGACAATCTCAAACAGGTCTCGCGACAGGTGTCGCGTATCCTGAACTTCCTTGAGGGCAGAACGCATTTGCGCACCCCGCTCGGCCGGAAACTTTCGCCAACGGGTGAGCGGCGTGATCAAACGCGACGCCATTTGAGGATTGAGATTGTCCAGCACCAGCACCTGTTCAGCCAGAAATTGATAACTCGCGCCGTCCCCGCGATGAAAATTGCTTGCGTTATTGACAAACACACCCAGCAAGGAACGCACCTTATTGGGATTTTTAATATCAAAGGCCCCGTGACCCATCAGCCCTTTGACCCGTTCCAGGCCACCGGGTAACAGGCAGGACGCCTGCAGTGCAAACCACTGATTGACCACCAGAGATTCAGTGCGCCATTTTTGATAAAAACTTGCCAGCCCCCGCTCGCTGTACTCCCGCGCCACTGCGCTGGGACAATTAACCAGCGCCGTCAATGCGGATTGCACGTCGGTCATATTATCAGCGCCTTCAAATTGCCGCCACGCCAGCTCGACACCGTCCACCACATCGCCCTGCACCAGGTACTGCAATGCAATATTTTTAAGACTGCGCTGCGCAACCTGCCGGGCCGACGGTTGATAGGGTTCATCGCTGTTATTGTCGTGATAGACGCGCAGAAAATCTTCGTGCAGTGCCTGACTCAACGTATGGCGCGCCAGCTGTCGAGCCCTGTGAATGGCCTCTACATGAATAACATCTGCTTCCTCGCTCAGATAAGCTTCGCTAGGCAGAGTTAGCATCAGCGCCAATAGCGCGGAATCCATGGCGGCGTCGCGCAACAGATCCCGGTATGCGTCCACCAAATTACGATCCAGTACCTGAGTCCGGTTGGCAACAATTTTGGAGACCATCTCCTGCAGTATCTCAAGCGCCAACTGCTGGCAAGCGCTCCAACGATTGAAGTCATCGCTATCGTGCCGCATCAAATGTAACAGGTCGTCGCGACTATACGAAAAATCCAGTCGCACCGGCGCGGAAAATTGTCGTAATAATGAGGGTACGGGCGCGGCGTCGACACCTTCAAAAGTCAATGTTTGTACGGGCTCAGTTAATTCAAACACTATTTCCCGGGCGTCCTGACACACGCCGGGACTGTGCAACGGAATATCCCCCTGGGCCCCAACCAGGCCCAGGCGTATGGGAATATGCAATGGGGTCCTATCACCGTCCGATGACACGGCGGGACCGGATTGAGTAAATGTCAACCGATAGCATTTAGCCTTCGCGTCGTAACGACCCGCCACCTGTAACCGTGGTGTGCCGGGGCGACGATACCACCGCAGAAACTGCGTCAAATCCCGTCCACCCGCCGCGGCCATGGCCGCGACAAAGGCTTCGATGGTGACCGCCTGACCGTCGTGGCGCTCAAAATACAGGTCACTACCGCGACGAAAATCCTCGGGGCCCAGCAGGGTGTGCAACATGCGCACCAGCTCCGCGCCTTTTTCGTAAATCGTCGCCGTGTAAAAATTTGAAATTTCCATATACGACGCGGGCTGCACCGCGTGGGCAGTCGGCCCACTGTCCTCGGCGAACTGAGTCGTGCGCAGCGCATTGACCTTCTGAATTCGGGTCACCGCCCGCGAACCCATATCCGCGGAAAATTGCGCGTCGCGAAAGACGGTGAAGCCCTCCTTCAAACTTAATTGAAACCAGTCCCTGCACGTCACCCGATTGCCGGACCAGTTGTGAAAGTACTCGTGTGCCACCACCGCCTCGATCCACTGAAAACTGCCGTCCGTAGTGATCTCCGGAGTGGCCAGCACGCAGGAGGTGTTAAAAATATTCAGCCCCTTGTTTTCCATGGCGCCCATATTGAAATCATCGACCGCAACGATCATGAATATATCGAGGTCGTATTCGCGTCCGTACACCTTCTCATCCCAGAGCATCGCCCGTTGCAGGGATTGCATGGCGTGCCCACATTTGTCCAGATCTTTTGCCTCTACAAAAATCTTGAGCGCCACCTCCCGTCCACTCAATGTGGTAAACGTATCTTCAAGACATTCCAGATTGCCCGCCACCATGGCAAACAAATAGGCGGGTTTTTTGAACGGGTCGTGCCAGGTAACCCAGTGCCGGTCACCG
>JBFJMM010000043.1:0-12527 GCA_041633885.1 Porticoccaceae bacterium | reverse complement strand
TCGCTGGCCGACCGGGCGACTCTCGGGAACATGTCGCCCGAATACGGCGCCACTTGCGCCATTTTTCCAATCGACAATGAAACCCTGGACTACCTTCGTTTTACGGGCCGGGACGATAGCCACGTCCGCGTGGTGGAAGCCTACGCCAAAGCGCAAGGACTCTTTCATGATCCCGACGCGCCGGAGGCGGAATACACCGACACCCTTGCGCTGGACCTGGCTGACGTCGAACCCAGCCTGGCTGGCCCCAAGCGTCCTCAGGACCGCATTCCGCTTACGGCCTCCAAGGCCAAATTCGCCGCAGCCTTGGACGGCCTGATCAAGGGCGGGAAAAGCAAGAGAGTCCAGCTGACCGGGGCGGGCGAAAGCGGGACGCCGGGCGCGGCGGTCATGGAAGCGGCGCCGCCCAAGGTCGCCGTTCGCATGACGGATGAATCCGGTGGCGGAGAAGTCGAGTTCGAACTTCATCACGGCTCCGTGGTCATCGCCGCCATCACCAGCTGCACCAACACCTCGAATCCTTCCGTGATGGTGGCCGCCGGCCTTTTGGCAAAGAAAGCGGTGGAACGCGGATTGAAACGCCATCCCTGGGTCAAGACCAGTTTGGCTCCCGGATCAAAAGTCGTGACCGAGTACCTGAACGAGGCAGGTCTGACTTCGTACCTGGACCAGCTGGGATTCAACTTGGTGGGTTACGGCTGCACCACCTGCATCGGAAACAGCGGACCGTTGCCGGGTCCCGTCGGAAAAGCCATCGAAGAATATGACTTGGTGGCCTGCGCCGTCTTGTCTGGAAACCGCAATTTCGAAGGCCGGATCAATCCGCACGTGCGAGCCAACTACTTGGCTTCTCCCCCGCTGGTTGTCGCCTACGCGTTGTCAGGCCGGATGGACATCGACCTTTACAGCGAACCGCTTGGCAAGGACGGCGAGGGCAATGACGTGTTTCTCAAAGACATCTGGCCTTCGCAACAAGAAGTGCGGGACACAGTTCGAAACTGCGTCAAGCGCGACATGTTCGTGCGGAAGTACGCCGACGTGTTCACCGGCGAAGAATCGTGGCGGACGCTGCCGGTTCCCGAAGGCAACCTTTACGACTGGAAAGACGACTCGACTTATATCAAGAATCCGCCATTTTTCGACGAGATGCCGGACTCTCCCCCAGCCGTGTCGGACATCGGCGGAATGCGGGTTCTGGCGCTGTTGGGGGATTCGGTGACCACCGACCATATTTCGCCCGCAGGGGATATTGATGGCGACAGCCCGGCGGGCCGCTATCTACAGGAGCGCGGCATTGACGTAAAAGACTTTAATTCCTACGGTTCGCGGCGCGGCAATCACGAAGTGATGATGCGCGGCACCTTTGCCAACGTGCGCCTGCGCAACGAACTGGTGCCGGGGGTGGAAGGCGGTTACACGCGCGTGGCCGGCGGTGCACAGATATCGATCTACGATGCGGCCATGGCCTATCAGCGGGACGCTGTGCCCTTGGTGGTGATTGCCGGTAAGGAGTACGGCACTGGATCAAGTCGCGACTGGGCGGCGAAGGGCACGCGCCTGCTTGGGGTGCGGGCCGTTATCGCAGAGAGTTTCGAGCGCATTCATCGCTCCAATCTGATTGGCATGGGGGTGTTGCCGTTGCAATTTACGGGCGGGCAAACCCGACTAAGCCTGGGGCTGGACGGTAGCGAACGTTTTCACATCGATGGACTGGCTGAGCTTGCCACCGGCGCTCTCGTGCAGATGGTGGTGGAGCGCAGTGACGGCACGCGGGAAGATTGTTCATTATTGTGCCGCATCGATACCGATAACGAACTAAGCTATTACAGAAGCGGGGGCATCCTGCACTATGTGCTTGGTCAACTGGCGGATCGGTAACGCTGCAGCGTCGCGCCTTGTGCGCCGGGCCGGCGGGTGGCGTGGATGGAAGGATGAGTAAATTTCGTCAGGAAAGTGACAGCCTCGGGTGCGTCGATATTCCCGTAGAAGCACTGTGGGGTGCGCAGACACAACGCGCATTGCAAAATTTCCGGATTGGCGATCAGCGTTTCCCCACGGAATTTATTCACGATTTTGCCCTGGTTAAAAAAGCTTGTGCGTTGGCGAATCACGCCCTGGGTCAATTGCCCGAGGAGCTGTGCGAGCTTATTTGTAAGGCGTGCGACGAAATTATCGCCGGGCTCCACGACACCCAGTTCCCGCTCGTTGTCTGGCAAACGGGTAGCGGCACCCAGACCAATATGAACCTCAACGAAGTGATCGCCAACCGCGCCAACGAACTGGCTGGTAGCGGCCGGGGCGCGGGTAGCCCGCTGCATCCTAACGATCACGTAAATCGCTCTCAGTCCTCTAACGATGTTTTTCCCACAGTGATGCATGTGACTGCGGCGCGCGGACTGCGCGACGGGTTGTTGCCAGCGCTGCTGCATCTCGAAACGGCGTTACAGGACAAGAGTCGGGAATTCCGTGATCTGATTAAGACCGGTCGCACCCATTTAATGGATGCTACGCCCGTCACTCTCGGCCAGGAATTTGGCGGATATGCGGCCCAGTTAGCCTATGCCCGCGCCGCGTTAAACGACTTGTTACCCGCTTTGCAAACAATCGCGCTGGGGGGTAGTGCGGTAGGCACCGGGTTAAATACGCCGCCGGGGTGGAGTCAAAAAGTCGCGCAGGTCCTTAGCGAAGTAAGCGGCACTGTATTTACCAGCGCCGATAACAAATTTATGGCCCTTGCCGCCCACGATGTATTGGTAGATTTACACGGGCGATTACGATTGCTGGCTAGCGCGCTGCTCAAGATTGCCAACGATATCCGTCTGCTGGGTAGCGGCCCGCGCTGCGGGTTTGGCGAATTGCGCCTGCCCGCCAATGAACCCGGCAGTTCGATTATGCCCGGCAAGGTCAATCCGACGCAGACCGAAGCGCTGACCATGGTGGCGGTGCAGGTGATGGGAAACGATGCGGCGGTCGGCTTTGCCGGTTCGCAGGGTCATCTCGAACTCAACGTCTACAAACCGGTGCTGATTCACAATGTGCTGCTATCGTTGCGTTTACTGACCGACGCCATGCATAGTTTCACGGATCATTGTGTGACTGGCATCCAGGCCGATGGCGAGCAGTTGCAGCGTGCCATGGGGCGTTCGCTGATGTTGGTGACCGCACTGAGCCCGGTACTCGGCTACGATCGAGCGGCGGCCATCGCCAAGCTCGCCTGGGAACAGGATCTGACATTAAAGCAGGCAGCAATTAACTCCGGATATATCAGTGCAGAGGATTTTGATCGGCATGTCGACCCGATAACTATGCTCGGGCACAAAGATTGAGATCCAGGTCGGCGGCTGGATTTCCCTGGCCACCTTGCAATCGAAGGGTGTCCGGACAATAATAACTATAAAGAATATCGTTATTCTTAAGAGATATATTGGTGGGTTGTCTGGAAACATCTGAACAATCGTATGGGGTAACGCATTGCGTGCGATCATGTGGCCGATAGTCTTGCACGGGCCTTCTACAGGCCTTTTGGGTCGACAGGCCCCATGTCCATGCTGCTGGCAGGAGAAATAGATGGGGGTTAAACCGACGCCGACGGTTGCCGCGCTGGTCCGCAGCTGGCTGCCACTGCTATCCGATGTGGGCAACCGCTCCCGCGGTGAAGTGGTGCAGGATATTCTGGCGGGCACTATCACCGCAATTTTACTGGTGCCTCAGGCCCTGGCCTATGGGCTACTGGCGGGTCTACCTCCGGAAGTGGGGCTTTATGCCAGCGTGATCCCGCCGATCATCTACGCTTTTACCGGTACCAGTCGCACCCTCGCGGTGGGGCCGGTGGCGGTAGCGGCGGTCATGGTCGCCGCCGCTTTGACCCCTTATTCGGGCGGCGATCCACAAAAATATTTGACCGGCGCCCTGATTTTATCGGCCCTGTGCGGCGGAATTTTGCTGGTCATGGGGCTGCTACGCCTGGGATGGCTTACGCATTTTATTAGCCACCCAGTATTGTCGGGTTTTACTACCGGTGCCGCGATTTTTATCGTTGGTACACAGCTGGCACCGCTCACCGGTATTGCCGTACCCAGAGACGCGGGCTTCGTGGAAATTGTGAGCACCCTGATTGGCAGCATCAGTACTTTCAATGGGGCGACGGCTACGTTTGGTCTGGTTGCGGTACTGCTGCTGCTGTTAGCCCGTCGTCCCCTGGTGGTGGCATTGGGGAAATTGGGTATCAACTCCGGGTCGGCGGCGATTATTGGACGTACTGCGCCGCTGGTGGTGGTGGTACTGGCCATCGCGGCAGCGGTTATGCTGGGTGTAAAATCCCAGTGGCAGGTAGCGGTGGTGGGCAGTGTACCCCAGGGTTTGCCGGGACTGTCGCTGGGATTTCTGTCCGAGCCCGGTTGGCTGACTCTGTTGCCGTCTGCCGCGTTAATCGCCGTTATTGGCTACGTGGAAAGTATTTCAGTTGCCAAAGTACTGGCTTTTCGTCGCCAGCAAAAGATTAATCCCGATACTGAATTCAGAGCGCTGGGTTTTACCAATCTGGCTGCCGCGTGTGCCGGGGCCATGCCGGTGGCCGGAGGTTTCTCCCGTTCCATGGTTAACTACGATGCCGGCGCAAATACTCAGTTGGCGGCGATTGTAACGGCCTGTTGGGTCGGTTTGGCGACGTTTATGTTTACCGGCATGCTGGCAGATTTGCCCAAAGCTGTGCTGGCCGCAATTATCGTGGTTGCGGTGTGGCAATTAATTGATTTCAAAGGACTGCGAGACACCTGGCGCTACGATCGGAGCGACGGCCTTGGTCAGGCAGTGACCTTACTTGGGGTTCTGGCGCTGGGCATAGAACAGGGTCTGCTAATTGGCGTGGGGCTGGGCATGCTGCTGTTTCTGTATCGCACCAGTCGCCCCCATATAGCGGTGGTGGGGCGTATTGCCGGTACCGAGCACTTTCGAAATATTCTGCGCCATCAAGTTGAAACCTGGCCACATGTCCTGCTGGTGCGGGTGGATGAAAATATTTATTTCGCCAACACCCCGCGGGTGGAGTCCATGTTGCTGGATCTGGTCGTCGACCAGAAGCAATTAACCGATGTGGTGCTGGTGTTTTCCGGCGTCGCCTATGTGGACGCCAGTGCTCTGGAAATGCTGGAGGAATTTGAACGCGCGTTGGCGAATCGGAATATTCGTCTGCATCTCGCCGAAGTTAAGGGGCCGGTACTCGATCGTTTAAAGAATACCGAGTTACTGGCGCGACTCAATGGCAGCCGCGTGCATTTGTCCACCCAGCGGGCGGTTGCGGCGATCGCGCCATAAAAATTGTCGGGCAAAAATCTTTGCGACACGAAGTTTGCCCGATAACGCGGGGGTTTAATCGAACAGATTCTTCAGGGCGGCCAACGACGCACGGCCCTTTTCCTTCCGTTCCTCTACCGACAGCACTTCGCCAAAACCTTCCCGCACCATATCTTCTGCCGGTAGCTCGTCGAGAAAACGGCTCGGCGTTGTTTCGACGATCTCTCCGAAGTGGCGACGCTTTGCTGCCAGGGTGATGGTGAGCGTGGTACGGGCGCGAGTGATACCGACATAAGCGAGCCGCCGTTCTTCCTCGATGTCGCCGCTATCGATACTGTTGCGGTGGGGCAATAAATTTTCTTCCATGCCGATCAGGAATACGTGGTGAAACTCCAGCCCCTTGGCGGCGTGCAGCGTCATCAACTGGACTTTGTCGTCGGCGGACTCCTCGCTGTGCCGATCGAGCAGGTCGCGCAGCACCAGTTTGCCAATGGCCCTCTCGATATTGTGTTGCGTATCGCCATCTTCCAGTGTGTCGCTATCGCGCAACGTGTTGCCCAGCTGCTCAATCAACAGACGCACATTCTTCATGCGGTTTTCCGCGACCGCCGCGCTGGCGGCATTCTGATGTAGCCAGGCTTCGTAACCAATATCGTCCAGCATTTCATGCAGCGCACTGACGGAATCCGTTTGGTAGCAATTGCGAACGACCGTGTTAAACCAGGTTTTAAATTGCCGGAGTCGTTGCAAATTGGGGGCGGGGACGTCGCTTTCCACACCGAGTTCGTCAATCGCGGCAAACAACGAGATATGGCGACCAGTCGCGTATTCCCCCAGTTTCTCCAGGGTGGCGTGTCCGATCTGGCGCCGTGGCGTGTTGATAATACGCAGGAACGCGTTATCGTCGGCGGGATTAATCAGCAGGCGCAGATAGGCCATGGTGTCCTTGATTTCGGCGCGGGAAAAGAACGATGTGCCGCCACTGATGGCGTAGGGTATTCCCTGACTCTGCAACTTCATTTCGAGGAGTCTTGCCTGGTGATTGCCGCGGTATAACACGGCGAAATCGCGAAAGTGGCAGCCGCGCCGCAGGCGCTGCTCGATAATGTCGTTGACGACCCGCTCCATTTCCGTATCTTCATTTTGGCAACGCACCAGACGAATGGGTTCTCCTTCACCCAGATCGCTCCACAGGGACTTGCTGATAACGTGTTCGTTGTTGGCAATCAGCTGGTTCGCGACCCGCAAAATTCTTGCGGTGGAGCGGTAATTTTGCTCCAGTTTGATCACATCAATATCGGCAAAGTCCCGCTGTAATTGCGTCAGATTTTCCGGGCGTGCGCCCCGCCAGGCGTAAATTGACTGATCGTCGTCGCCCACTACCGTAAAGCGTTGATGGCTTGCGGTCAGCAGTTTGACCAGTTCGTATTGGGCGAGATTGGTGTCCTGGTACTCGTCCACCAGCAGGTAGCGTATCCGTCGCTGCCAGCTGTGCAGCAGGTCAGCACTGTTGCGTAGGGCCAGTACCGGAATCAGAATCAGGTCGTCGAAATCCACCGCGTTGTAGGCCTTTAGCGCCCGTTGGTAATGGGCATAGATCGTCGCGATGGTTTGTTGTTCCTGGTCTGCGGCGAGGGATAACGCCTGTGCCGGATCGAGGAGCGCATTTTTCCACTGAGAAATTTGCTGTTGCACCAGATTCACGTAGTCGGCATCGAAATCCGATTCCCGCAACATCAGTTCCTGAAGCACGCTGCGGGCGTCGTCCCCGTCAAATATCGAGAAGCCCGATTTATAGCCCAGGTGTTTAATTTCCCGCCGTAAAATGGTCAGGCCAAGTAAATGGAAAGTCGATACCGTCAGCCCCCTTGCCACCGGCCCGCTGAGCAGTCGGGCGACCCGCGCCTTCATTTCCCGCGCCGCCTTATTGGTGAAGGTGACCGCGACAACGTGTTTGGCGGGAATTCCGCACTCCATCACCAGATAGGCGATTTTGCGCGCAATGACGCTGGTTTTACCGCTACCGGCGCCAGCCAGTACCAGCAATGGGCCGTCGCCATGGCGAATGGCGCGTTGTTGTTCGGGATTGGGACGAATCACGGCAGGCTGTCTTTTTTTCGAGGCGGGATTGTAGCAGGGTTGCCGCACCGGGCGGCGTATTTTCAATGGGTGGGCAACAGTTGCCGGATTCTGGGCGGGCTGGCATCCATTACATCCCATGTTATGCTTGGACATTACGCGGCGATGGTCGCCTGGCAACGGCGCGCGGTTTTGAAGACGGCTTACGCAACAGGCAATAGATAGTTCAAGCGCGGCACTACAGGGCTTTTTTATGAACCAACCAACCACACTGGCGGCCCGGGATGGCGCCACTGACGACTCTTCCTGCACCGGTTACGATCGGGTCGCGCCCAATCTCAATGTCGCCTTTACAAAAGTGTCTCCGGACGTCTGTGTGGCGACATTGCATGTAACCGAAAACATGCTCAACGGACACGATGTGTGCCACGGGGGTTACATCTTTATGCTGGCGGATACGGTATTTGGCCGCGCCTGTAACAGTGGCGGGCGCTCCGCCATGGGCGTGCATTGCAGTATCGATTATCTGCGCCCGGTTATGCCCGGCGAGGTGATCACGGCCACTGCCACCCTGCGCCACGAGGGCAAAAGCTTTAGTCTCTATCAAGTGATAGTGTGCAATAAGGCGGGCGCCGAAGTGGCCCACTTCCAGGGTCGTTCCCAGGTGGTGGGCTGAACCCTTAGAGCCTGGAACCACTGGGTGCGCGACATGTATCCACTCTGGCAACCGTCCCCCGCTTTCCAGCAACAATCCAATATGAGCGCCTATATGGCGTGGCTCGCCCGGGAACGGAACCTGACCTTGACCGATTACGACCAGCTCTATCGCTGGTCGGTGGATTGCCTCGAAGACTTCTGGCGAAGCATCTGGGATTACTACCGGGCTCATTCGGAAAGCCCCTTTGATCGTGTGCTTTCAGCCCCGGAGATGCCGGGGGCCCGGTGGTTTGAGGGCGCCACGCTTAATTTTGCCGAACATGTTTTTCGCGCGCGCAGCGACGATCGTCCCGCGTTATTGGCCGAATCTGAAGCGGGTGGGCTGCGCTCCATCAGTTGGGCGGAACTGGAAAGCCAGGTCGCCAGACTGGTGCACTACCTGCGCGGGCTGGGGGTTACCCAGGGCGATCGCGTGGTGGCCTGTGTGCCCAATATTCCACAGGCAGTTGTGGCCTTTCTGGCCGCCAATGCCATCGGCGCGGTGTGGGCCAGCTGTTCCCCGGATTTCGGCACCCCCAGTGTTATCGATCGTTTTCAGCAAATCTCCCCCAAAGTGCTGTTTGCGGTGGATGGCTATCGCTATAACGGCAGGGGGATTGATCGTCTTGCATCACTGGCCCAGATAGCAGCCGCACTACCGAGCGTCGAGCATATTGTGCTGTGCGATCTGCTGGGTACGGCCGATCAATGCGAGGTTGCTGGGGTTGAATTGTGGGAACAGGCCTTGGCCAATACGGCCACCGAGATTCAGTTTGTGCGGGTGCCATTCGCGCACCCCATCTGGACACTGTATTCCTCCGGCACTACCGGCGTACCCAAGGCGATAACCCATAGCCACGGCGGTGTTTTGCTGGAACAGTACAAACATCTCGGGTTGCACAGCAACCTGAAACCCGGGGACCGTTTTTTCTGGTTTTCCACCACTGGCTGGGTGATGTGGAATATCGGTGTGGCGGCCCTGTTGACCGGCGCGGTGCTGGTGCTCTATGACGGTAATCCCGCTTATCCCGACAGTGGCCGGTTGTGGTCCCTGGCCGAGCGCGCCCAGGTTAATTTGTTTGGCGGCGGCGCGGCGTACTATATCAGTTGCATGAAAACGGGCCTGGAGCCCGGCACAAATTATGACCTGAGCGCATTGCAGACTATTGGATCTACCGGGTCGCCACTGCCGGAGGAAGGTTTTGAGTGGATATATCGGGCCATCAAGCCGGACCTGTGGCTGATTTCCATGAGCGGTGGCACGGATATCGCCTCGGCGTTCGTCGGCGGCGCGCCGCTGTTGCCGGTATACCGCGGCGAAATTCAATGCCGTATGCTCGGCGTGGATGTGCGCGCGGTCGATGCACAGGGGCGGGAACTGATCGACCAGGTTGGCGAAATGGTGATTACCCAACCGATGCCGTCCATGCCGATTTATTTCTGGAATGACGACGGCGATAAACGCTACCGGGAAAGCTATTTCGAGGAATACCCGGGGTGGTGGCGCCACGGGGACTGGATGCGGTTATCTGCCCAGGGCACCGTGCAGATCACGGGCCGTTCCGATGCGACCCTAAACCGCGGCGGCGTCCGTATTGGTACCAGCGAAGTATATCGCGGTGCGGAAGCTGTAGCGGGGGTGGTGGATAGTCTGGTGGTCAGCCTCGAGCGTCCCGACGGCGGCGCCTATATGCCCCTGTTTGTGCAGTTACAGCCGGGGATGTCCCTTGACGATAACCTGGTGCAACGGATTCGCAAAGCGCTACGGGATGATTTTTCACCGCGTCACGTGCCCGACGAGATAGTGCAGGTCGAGGAAATACCGTACACCATGACCGGCAAAAAGCTGGAGGTACCGGTGAAAAAAATTCTGATGGGTGGCGACGTTACACAGGTGGTAAATCGCGATGCCATGAAAAACCCCCACAGTATTGAATTTTTTATAACATTTTCGCAGCGCGCAGCAGGGGTGTCCAAACCGTGAAAACAGAGTCGGATGGTACGTCCAGAGTTCAACCCGTCGCAGCGCTGCTTGCGCAGCTTGAGCAGCGCCCCGATACGGTCGAATTTGCACAGGTGATGGATGTCATCGCCACATACTATGTGTACCGTCCCACCCGGTTCTGCAATGGAACGGGGGAATTTAGGGTCGTCAATGAGGCGGGAACCAATGAGGGTTCCTGCCGACTGTTTGCGTTTGCACAGGATCTGGGCTTGAGCGAAAGGCACACCCTGGCCTGTTTCGGGCGCTACTATCGGGAGGACGTGCTGGGCAACCCGCGGGGCAGTGACCACGCCAATATTCGCGCATTTATGCGCAGTGGTTGGGCGGGTATCCAGTTTGATGGGCCACCGCTTACCGCCCGCGTTATGCCAGTACCGTAAGGTCCGCTGCGCCGCGGAGCGATGTGCGACAACGGCTGGCGCGTTGTCAGGCGTCGTCGCTGGCTGCGAAACCCAGCAGGGCGACACCGCCGTCCACAAGATCCCCCGGCTTAAAATAAAACTCCGTAACCGTGCCGGTTTTGGGAGCGCGAATGGTGTGTTCCATTTTCATGGCTTCCATAATCAGCAGCGGATCGCCTTTGGCCACCGACGTGCCGATCGTCGCCACCAGCGATACTACGGTTCCGGTCATGGGTGCGGTCAGGCCGCCAGCGGCTTCGACATCACTGCCATCGCCACAGTCCGCGGGCACTAATGAGAAGGGCAGTGCGCCCCTGGGCGTGAACAAACTATAGCCCTGCCCGTGGGCGACGACGGTGGCCCGCACCCGGTGGCCATCCACGTTGGCAATCAACGTGTGACCATCGAGGGTGCCGCTCACGGTCAGCCCGTGCCCGTCCGTATCACTGACAATGGTATAGCGATTGCTGCCGCTCGGATTGTGCTCGCTGGCCTGTACTTGATGCGCTGCATCGGCCACCAGAAAATCAAATTTCTGGGTGCGCGGTTCGTTGCAGCGCCAGCCATTGGCGTTGTGCCAGGGCGATGTGGGGTCAGTGCTTTTTTGCGCGAAGGTGGCGGCAGCCTTTTGTCGGTGCAAGATCACAAACAACGTTGCGAGGGCGACACCTTGCTGCATATCCTGACTCGCCGGGCGAAAAATTTCGTCCCGGTGTTTCTCGATAAAGCCGGTGTCGAGATCGGCGGCTTTGAAGGCCGGATTAGTGGCCAGGTTGTACAGAAAATCTACGTTGGTGGTGACACCGCTGATGTGGTACTCGGTAAGGGCCCGGGCCAGCCGCGTCAGCGCCCGGTCGCGGTTTTCGTCCCACACCACCAATTTGGCGATCATGGGGTCGTAATAAGGGCTGACCTCGTCCCCCTGCAGCACCCCGGTGTCCACCCGCACGTGGGCATCTTCGCTGGGGGGCTGCAGAAAATCGAGTTTTCCGGTGGCGGGCAGGAACTCGTTATTGGGATCTTCGGCGTAGATACGCGCTTCGAAGGCGTGGCCGTTGATGGTCAGTTGATCCTGGCGCAGGGGTAACGGCTGGCCCGCGGCGACCCGCAACTGCCACTCCACCAGGTCCTGGCCGGTGATCATTTCCGTGACGGGGTGCTCCACCTGCAGGCGGGTATTCATTTCCATAAAATAAAACGAGTCGTCCTTGTCGAGTAAAAACTCCACGGTGCCCGCGCCCTCGTAGGCGATGGTTTTGGCCGCCAGTAGCGCCGCGTCGCCCATCGCAGTGCGCACGGTTTCGTTGAGACCCGGCGCCGGGGCTTCCTCGATGACCTTCTGGTGGCGCCGCTGTACGGAGCAATCCCGTTCAAACAGGTATACACCGTTGCCGAGACTGTCGCAGAACACCTGAATCTCGACATGGCGCGGTTGCGTCAGGTATTTCTCCACCAGCATTTTGTCGTCGCCAAAGCTGCTCATGGCCTCCCGTTTGGCGGCGGCCAGTCCCTCATCAAATTCGGCGGCGCTCCATACCTGTCGCATCCCCTTGCCGCCACCGCCAGCGGCGGCTTTGAGCAACACCGGGTAGCCCATCTGGTCGCTGACCTTCTTCAGGATAGTCGGGTCCTGATCATCGCCGTGATATCCGGGCACCAGCGGCACGCCAGCAGCCTCCATAATGGTTTTGGCGGCAGATTTTGAACCCATGGCCTCGATGGCGGCCACCGGCGGACCGATAAAAACAATATTGTTACTTTTACACAGGGCGCAAAACTCAGCGTTCTCAGACAGAAAACCGTATCCCGGATGGATGGCCTGGGCTCCAGTCTTGAGCGCGGCATCAATAATTTTCGCGGCGACCAGATAAGATTCCCGGGATGGCGCCGGCCCGATGTGCACCGCCTCGTCCGCCATGGCAACATGCAGGGCGTTTTTGTCCGCGTCGGAATACACCGCAACCGTGCGGATCCCGAGTCGTTTGGCAGTGCGAATCACTCGGCACGCTATTTCACCACGATTGGCAATCAGAATTTTTTCGAAAATCTCGGTA